>JAAZAR010000040.1 GCA_012514235.1 Actinomycetota bacterium | reverse complement strand
CCGGCGAGGCGTTCGCCGTCGACCGGCTCCTGCTCGACGCCTGACCTCGACCGCCTGCCGGTCGACGCCTGAGAGGCGCCGCCGGCGGGTCCGCCGACATCCGGCGCGCGTCCCTGCCGGTGACCCCTGCCGCCGGTGACCGAGACGACGACTGGCCGGCGGCCTGTCGGCCGCCGGCCAGTCGGGCCTGCACTCCCGGAGACTCCGGTCTGTTCCGTCAGGAACCGGCTCCTCCGGCACTCTCGTCGCGGCTCTTGGCCCGCAGATACAGCACCCAGCCGACGATCATCGAGAGGATGGTCCCCCCACCGCAGATGCCGTAGAAGATGGCCTTGGGCGTATCCTCGGGCACCTGGTAGAAGAAGATGAAGATGACGAGCGCCATGATCGTGGTGCAGAGGATGGTGCACAGCCAGGCGCCGACCGCTCCGCCGGGCACGCGGAACGGGCGTTCCTTGTCCGGGTACTTGCGACGCAGCACGACCAGAGCCGGGAACATCACGAGGAACGGGATGAGGAACACGACCGCCGAGAGCGAGAAGATCGTCCAGAACACGTCCTCGCGACTCCCGAACAGCCAGTAGTTGAGGATCGTCAGGACCGTCGCCACGATGCCCGTCAGATAGATCGCATAGTCGGGCGTGCCCCAGCGCTTGTGATGGTGGCCGAACACACCCGGTGCCGTCTTGTCCAGGCCGGTGGCGGCCAGCGTGTGGTTGCAGCCGATCGTCCACGTGACCATGTTGCCGACGAACGCGAAAAGGATCAGAACGATGAGGATGTCGAACAGCCAGGTCGCCCCGCCGAACACCGAGGCGAACGACATCTTGAGGGCGTCGGCGATGCCGCTCACGATGCTGATGTCCTCGAGCGGGATCGAACCGAGGATCCCGATCATGCCGATCATGTAGGCGCCGACGATCAGGACGGCGGCGCCGGCGATGGCCTTGGGGACGTCGCGTTGCGGGTTCTTGATGGCACCGCCGGCGGAGTTCATGATCTCGAAGCCCATGAGGCTCCAGACGATGGTCGGGATGAAGGCCCAGTTGGAGCCCCACACCGGCTTGAACTCCGAGAGGGCAAAGGAGTTGGCGCTGCCGTTCTTGACCGCGTACGTGATGCCGGCAACGCCCAGCACGATGACGACGAGGATCTTGACGGCGGCGCTCGCGCTGGCGACCCACTTGGTGTATCTGAGCGGGAACAGGACGATGAGCATCGTCAACCAGATGAGCGCGATGACGATCATGCACTCCCAGAACTGCGAGATGTTCAGATCCCACCCGACGATCATCGTCCCTACGAAGAGGACGAAGACTGACGGCGCCCAGTAGGCGAGGTTGATCCAGTACATCCAGGCGGTCATCGACCCCCACGCGGGGCCGAACGCCTCTTTCGCCCACACGTAGATGCCGCCCTCCTGGGGCCACGCGCTGCCCAACTCCGACGTCAGCAAGGCGTAGGGCAGGAAGAAGAGCACGGCCAGGATGATCCACCACGTCAACCCCTCGACGCCGATGGCGGCTCCGGTGGCCACCGTATCGAGCACGAGGATGCCCGACACGATGAACAACAGCATGTCGAACATGCGTACCGACTTCTTCTCTCCCAGGATCGTGGGCTCTCCCGCCTGTGCGGTCGTGTATTCAGCCATGCTGCTTCTCCTTGGTCGTGATCTTCGGCTGCCCGGGAGGACGGCGATCGCCATCAGCCCGTTTCCCCCTCGGCTCACGCCGGCGACGACACGCCGGCGGCGCGGTCGGCCGCTTCGACGATGGTGTGGATGCTGGCGGCGACCTCGTCGGGCAGCGGCTCCGGCCGGTGTGTCTCGAGGATCTCGCGCGCCTTGTCGAGTGAGCGTTGGGCGAGGTCGCTGGCGCCGCGCGCCTCCCAGTCCTCGCGCACGCGGCGGTCAAGGAGAGTGGGCTGGCTCAGCTCGCGCATGTGCCTGAGGGTCGCGTCCAGTGAGAGGAAGTCGCCGAACGCGCCGACGGCGGCGATGTCGTCCACGGCGAGGCTCTCGTCGTCGACGCGGACGCCGCCGACCACGTGCTTGATCATGCGCGCGATCTCGTTGTCCATGACGAGCTGCCCGAAGTCGAAGGTGACGCCCGATTCGATCATCCCCAAGCCATAGATCAGGTTGGCACCTGCCAACGCTGCCATGAGGCCGGTGAGGGTCTTCTCGTGACCGGTCTGGGCGTCACAGAGCTTGCTGTCCGCCTACGCACCGGCGATATAGCTCGGCAAGCGGTACTGCTTGGCAAGCTGGGCCACGCCGGCGCCGATCAGGGCGAGTTCGGGGGACCCTACACTTGCGGCGGCCAGCTTGAGGTCCATGGCCGTCGTCGAACTGCCGTAGAGCACCGGGCACCCACGCTCGGTGAGCTGCGCCAGGGTGATCCCGGCCAGCACCTCGGCGTTGTGGGTGACCAGGGTGCCGGCGAGGGTGACCGGTGAAGAGCCTCCGGCCATCGCCATGCTGAGGACGGTGTTCGGCAGGCCGGAGCGCGCCGCCGCGATGACGATCTCGCAGAACTCGCGGGGCAGCTTCAGCGGGCTCACCGGGCAGGTGCCGAAGAGGAGGATGGGCCGTTCACGAAGCTCGTCGTCTCCGCCGACGGCTGCCGCGGCCATCTTCACCGTCGCGCGCACGGCGTCGCCGTCCTGCGGACCCGTTGAGACTGGTTTCGAGCAGTTGAGGAGAGCCGCCTCGTAGTTGTGGATGGTGGCCGTCTCCGGCGGGCAGTCCCCGGCACCGACGGCCATCTCGAAGACGTCGACGGAGTCGAGGGCGTCGGCGACGCGGGCAGCGTCGGCGATGTCCTGCTTGACCGATGGCCGATGCTCCCCGGTGGCGGGGTCGTTCACCATGATGCCCTCGCCGAAGTTGCAGAACCCGACTCTGCCGGGGCTGAGGACGATGTCGTGGCGCGGGTCGCGGCCGGCCAGGAAGATCTCGGTCGGCGCTGCGGCGATCGCCTCCTCGACGAGATGGGCCGGGATGCGCACGGTACGCGACTCGAGGTCGATGCGGCAGCCGCCGTCCTTGAAGATGGCGAGCGCCTCGCCGTCCTCGACGAACACCCCGGTGCGCTCGAGGACCTCGAGGGTCGCCAGATGGATGTCGGCGAGCTCGGACTCCGTGAACACGTTGACGCTCAGCCCGCGGCTGCGGAGGCCGCCGGCGAAGAGGTTCCGCTTCACGCGCTCCTCCTGGGGTTGACGGGTCGCGCCGGACAGGAGTTAGCTATTCAGGTAACTAACGACCGACGGTAACCTAACAGACGGCTTGGGGGTGTCAAGGCGACTCGCCGCGTCCGCTCCGGGTCGGACTGCGGGCGCCGGCATCCTGCAGGGTGCGCATCGACGCGATTGCGAGGCCTGCGACGGGCGACGGCGGGGAGGTGGTGACGCTGACGAGGTACGAGCTGCCGTTCGACGATCCGACGCCGCACCTGGCGCCGACGGCCGCCAGGATCCTCGAGGCGGCCAAGCGGGTGCTCGCCCGGGACGGCTTCCGCGCCCTCACCTTCGAGAGCATCGCGCGAGAGGCCGGCGAGAACCCCGCCCTGATCCGGTATCACTTCGGCAGCAAGGCGGGCCTGATCGCGGCCCTCGTCGACTCGGTGCTGTACCAGGAGGCCGCCGAGCTCATCGAGCAGCTTACCCCTGTGCCCGCCGGAGAGCCGCGACGCGAGGCGCTGCTCTCGCAGCACGAAGGCCTGCCGGAGGACGTTGACACGTACCGCAACTTCTTCGAGCTCATCCCGCACGTCCTGCGCGACGACCAGTTGCGGCCGCACCTCCGGGGCCTCTTCGACTGGTATCGAAAGCTCGACGCATGGGCGCTCAAGGACGCCGGCGACAAGGAGCCCGCGGCGCACATCGAACCCATGGCACTGCTCACTGTCGCCATCGCGGACGGGATCGCACTGCAGAAGCTCGCCGACCCCGAGCTGGACGTCGGGCCGGCGTTCGCGCTGTGGCGCCGGCTCGTCCTCGGGCACGTCGAGTCGGGAGGCGAGTCGTCCTCCGGCGATCAGGTCGACTGAGCGGCCGCCTCGCCTCAGGCGAGACGGGCTGAGTAGGCCGCCCCGGCGGCGGACTCAGCCGAGCTCGGCGTCGGCGGCGGCGCAGATCCTCGTCAGCTCCGCCGCCTTCTCCGCGTCCAGCGGCTCCGGCACGTAGTGCTCCACGATGTCGAGTCCGCGCTCGCGCGCGACCTCGATCGGGTCGCGGAGATGCACGCCGTCCGGTCCGATCTCCTGCCCGATCGAGCGCTCCAGGGTCCGCTTCATGTGCCGGCGGGTGTGGGGTTGAGCCAGGAAGTGTCCGCCGGGTCCCACGGCGTCGATGACGTCGAGCGCCAGATGCTCGTCGTCCAGTTCGAGGTCGCGGAACGCAGTGGCGGCGCGTCGGTAGAGGTCGTCGTCCAGCATGATGTGCTCGGGCGTGAACAGTTGGTAGCGATTGGTGAGTCCGATCGTCGTCATGAGTTCGGACCCGACGATGCCGGCTAGCATCACCGTGTGTGCCGTCTCCGCCGCCGACAGCCAGGTGCCCGGCTGGTCGCCGTCGGTGCCGGCGTACCCGATCATCGCCGGCAGTCCGAAATGGTGCACGAGCTCGGAGGGCAGGAAGAGCCCCGTGTGGTTGAGCGGGGCGGTGGTGAGGGCCGCCGTGCGCGGGTCGGCGTGCACCGGCAAGGGGAAGAGGATTACGGGCGCACCGGGGTGCGCGAGCTGGACGCAGACCGTCGCGGCGATCAGTTCGGCGAACCCCATCACGATGGCGCCGGCCTTGGTCGCGGGCGCGGTCGTCCCGTAGGTCGGCATGGTGACGAAGCACACGGGGATGCCGGCCTCGGCGAACACGAGCGCCGCCTCGATGCCGTTCTTGTCGGCCACCAGCGGCTGGACGGTGCCGATGAGGTTGCTCATCGGGGGGCGGCGGCGTAGCTGCTCCGCCCCTCCCGCGATCACCGTCGCCATCTCCACGGCGAACCGAGCCTCGCGTTCGCCCTGCACCATGCCCTGCAGGTGTTTGGCGGTGTTCTTCCAGGCGGCGTCGAGCTCGTGGAGCGTGTGCGTGTCGCCCTTGTCGGCGGCGGCCACGGTCGGCCACCAGAACTGCACCGAGCCGAGGTAGTCGGCCATCCGCGTGATCGCGGCGAGGTCGTCCTTGGTCGGTGGGCGGCGCTCCCCGGTGCGCCAGTCGACGACCTCGGTGCCGCAGCCGTTGGTCGTGTTGTAGGTCTCGCCGCTCGAGAGGTCGAGGTCGAGCGTGCCGTCGCGCGAGCCCAGCCAGAAGGTCCGCGGGGCCGCGCCGAGTGCGGCTTCGACGAGATCGGGCGCGAAGCGCACGACGCCGGAGTCGCGGTCCACCGAGGCGCCGTGCTCGGCCAGGACGTCGAGTGCTTTGGCCGAGCCGAACTTGACGCCGGTCCTCCCGAGCACCGCGAGCACGGCGTCCCGGTGCCGGTCGAGCCGGTCGTCGTCGTAGAACCGGACGCTGAAGTCGGAGCCGAGCGGGAGCAGCGGCTGCCGCCGGCTGAGATCGAGGTGGGACATCAGTCCTTTCCTTGGTCAGAGGACGGCGGCGCCGGCGGTGAGGCCCGCGTGGTCCTTGAACCGTTCCACGCTGTTCAGCGGCAGGTCGAGCACCTCGGCGATGTGGAACTTGGCCTCCATCGCGCCCGGCCAGTCGGCGTAGGAGAGGTCCTGCACCTGGATCCGGCCCAAGCCGAGATCGCGGCGGATGTCGTGCATGGCGATGGTGTCGCTCAGGTCCTCGACGGAGCAGCCGAGCTTCTCGGCGACGTACTGTTTGGCCTGCGGAAGCCGCATGCCCCGGGTCATCTGCATACGGGCCACCAGATCTCCGGCGGTCCGCATCCCGCCCATGCCCGAGGCGAGTGCGTGCGACGAGGCCATCCCGAGGGGATCCCCGATCCCCACCTACAACCCGTCGATCTTGCAGATGTCGACGAGCGCTCGCGAGGCCCGCGACGTGGCGTCCACGGGCGGGTAGGGGGTCATGGGGATACCGCCGACCCCCATCCCGGCGTTGACGTGCACGGGGATCCGGGCCTCGGCGGTCACCGGCTTGATGAGGGTGCAGGCGCGCGCCGTGTTCCACGCGAGCGACTTCGTGGTGTTCAATTTGACCGCCGGCCCGAAGATCGTGGCGCCGGCGGCCTCGCACACCTTGAGCTGGCCGAGCGGCCACTGCCCGGCCAGCCGCGTACCTTCGTACTCGAGCTCTCCGTGCATCCCGAGCACGAGTTCGGCCGCCTGCCCGATCTCGACGCCGATGTACGGCCACGTGTCGCGCACCTTTCGCGCCACGCGGACCGTGGCCAGGAGGTCGGCGTCGCCCGCCGCGCCGGCGGTGTCGAAGTCAAGCCCGTCCACGCCGGCGGCGACCATGGCCTCGGCGACGCACCACATGTCGCGCTCGAGGTGCTCCACGGCCTCCAACTGGGCGTCGCGTGCCTCCTGGATCCTGCCCTGCGTCAGGAGTTCCGACCAGTTGGGCGCCGGGCCGTCGGGCTGCGAGTAGCGGCCCAGGTCGGGCATCGCTCCGTAGTTGAGCGGGACCACCGTCTGCTGCTGCGTGTCCTTGAGCATCCGGGTCTGGAAGGAGAGGACGGTGCGCACCGCCTTGTACGAGTAGTCGTGGTGCCACAGCTCGATCATGTCGGCGCCGTGGTGGTTCTGGTAGACGACCTGCTCCAGGATGGGCGCGCCGATGTCCGAGTTGCCCGAGCCGTCGAAGCTGAGGACGACCTCGTCCCCGTAGTCGACGGCGCTGAACTTCGCCGGCGAGGTGAAGATGTCGAGCAGGTGGTCGATCTCGTCCTCGGTGAGCGGCGCGACCTTGGCGCGCCCGACTGCCGCTTCGCTGCCGGCGTACAGGTCGGCCTCGATCTCCGCCGCCGTCATCTCGGCCAGCGAGCCGTCGCCGAGCCGCGTCGGGATGCGTCGTGCCATAGACCCTCCCATGGACCTCCGAGGCTTGGTCTGCTCTTAGTTAGTCGTATAGCTAAGAGCGCGCTCTTCGACGATATCGGCGCCGCCGAGCGGGTGTCAAGGGCGCGGCGGCTCGTCCGCGACGTCCTCCGCGCCCTCCCGCTCGGAGGCGAGGCGCGCCGTCCGCTCCATCAGCTCGCGCGCCGCATCCTCGACGCCGACCTTGTCGGCGTCGAGGCTCCACTCGCCTTGGCTCTCGAGGCGGCACAGGTACGAACCGCTCTCGCAGATGTCGACCAGGACCTCTCGTGAGAGTCCCAATCCGTGAGCCCTGTCGACGAGGCCTACAGCCTCGTCGACCGTGAGCCGTCCGTGTCCGCCAGCCATCGCAGCCGTCCTCGCGGTCGCGGGTGCCTGTCTGCAGCAGCACCCTGTCCTTTGAGACGTACCCCCGCGATGTTTGCCCAAGAATAGGCCGTTGCCCGTGCGCCGGACCGTGCATAGCATCGAGGTGGCCGGCGGAGCGCCGCCGGCCGGACCAGGGTGCGCGGCGCCGCGGGGGAGAGGGGCGCTGCCGGACGTCAGGGGGGTAGCGTGGAACGCCGGATCGTCACGCGTCTGGGGGACGGCTCCGCCGTCGCGCTGACGCGCAGCCAGCTCAGGGAGGAGCTCGAGGAGGGCACGCGGGCGGCCGCCACCCGGGCCCGCGTGCCGGAGCTGCGCGCCGACGAGCTCGAGCACCTGCTGGACATCTTCGCGAGCGGCGCGCGCTTCACCGCCGTCGACATCGGGGACGAGGTCGTCCTCAGCTTCGACGGCACCGGCACCCCGCAGCAGGGCAGTCGCGTCGACGCGCTCGTGCAGTACGAGCAGTGCCTCGCGGCGGACTCCTGCGAGCTCTACCACATCGACTACTCGTACAAGGCGGTCAAGACGGTCGTGGGCGGCGAGCAGCAGGCGATGAAGGAGGCGCAGGAGCGCGTCATCATCCCCGTCCACTACGGCGCCCAGCCGGACCTCGGCCGCTACTCGTGCCCGGACGGGCCGTGCGGCAACTGGTCGGAGCTCCTGCCGGCCATGCACATCGACGAGGCTCGTGCGGCGCAGGAAGAGGCCGTCGAGCTCGCCGTCGAGGACATGGTCCATGTGGCGGGTGCTCTGTTCGAGGCCGGCGCCGACGGCCTCAACTTCGACACCGCCGGCGCCGCCGGCGACGCCGACCTGCTCGCGACGCTGCTCGCCGTCGAGCGTCTTCGCGCGGCGTACCCGGCCATGGGCATCATGGTCGGCATGGCCGCCGAGGTCGTGCTCGGCACGCACGGCGAGCTCGAGTTTCACGGCACGCGGTTGGCCGGCCTCAAGCCAGAGGGCCAGTGCCGCGTCGCGCAGGAGGCCGGCGCCACCATCTTCGGGCCGGCCGTCAACGTCAACACCAGCCGCAGCGTGGCCTGGAACGTGGCCCGCGCGCTGACCTTCATGAAGCCCTGCATGGACGTCGCGCGGATCCCCGTGCACGCCAACGTGGGCATGGGCGTCGGCGGCGTGCCGATGAACGCCTTCAGTCCAGTCGACGCGGTCTCGCGCTGTTCGCGCGCCTGCGTCGACATCCTCAAGGTCGACGGCTTGTAGGTGGGTTCCGGCGACATCTTCGGCATGCCGGTCGCGCACGCCGTCGCCTCGGGGATGAACGGGTTGCGCGCCGCTGGAGACCTGGTGGCGCGCCTCGAGATGGCGAAGGGCATGCGGCTGACGGAGGCCAAGCGGACCGTGGCGGACGCGCTCGGCGTGGGCGTGGATGAGCTCGCCGACCCGCTCGCCATGCACGAGGTCCGCGGCGAGCTCCGTCTCGGCCGCGTCTTCGAGGCCGAGACGACCTACCCGCACGATCCGAGCCCGCAGGAGGCCAAGGCGAACATCCGCGCTCTGCTCGGGCTCGCCTGACCTGCGGCACTGCGATGCTGCGGGCCGCTTGACCCACGGCGCCTGACCCACGGCGCCTGGCAGGCGGCCCGGCCGCCTCTGGCGGCTCTCCCCGAGCGCGGCCTCCGTGGCACCCGGTCTCGGGTAGAGTTGGTGTATGGATGCGCAGAGGACGACGTCCTCACTCTCACTGACGTTCGTGGGGCACGCGACGGTGCTGCTCGAGATGGACGGCGTCCGGCTGCTCACGGACCCGCTGCTGCGGCGGCGGATAGGCGTGCTCCTCCGCCGCAGCCCGATCCCTGGGCCGGGGTTGCGCCGCGACCTCGACGCGGTGCTCATCTCTCACGCGCACCTCGACCACCTGGACGTGCCGTCGCTGCGGCTGATCGACCGGGCGACGCCGGTCGTCGTCCCACGCGGTCTGGGACGGCTGCTGCGCCGGATCGGGTTCGAGCCGCTCGAGATGGACGTGGGCGACGTGGTCGCGATCGGGCCGGCGGGCGAGGGCTCCGCCCCCGCCGGCCCGGTCCCGGGCGGCGTCCGCATCACGGCCGTCCCGGCCGACCACCCCGGCACGCGCTACCCGCTGGTCGGCGCGGCGCCGGCTCTCGGGTACGTGATCGAGCGGGCGATGACCGTGTACTTCGCCGGCGACACGGGCCTGTACCCGGAGATGGGCGACATCGGCCCCGTCGACGTCGCCGTGCTGCCGGTGGGGGGCTGGGGCCCTCGTCTCCCCGACGACCACCTGAACCCGCTGTCGGCGGCGAAGGCCCTCCGGCTGCTGCGCCCCGCCGCCTGCGTCCCCGTCCACTGGGGCACCATCTACCCGCCCTGGCTGCCCCCCGAGTTCAACGCCAGGTGGAGCCGGTGGCCTCACGTCTTCGCGCGGTATGCGGCCCACCTCGCGCCCGAGGTGGAGGTCCGGGTGCTGCAGCCGGGCGAGACGACCGTGTTCCGTCCGGCTGAGGTCGGGGAGGAGGCCGGGGGGGCATGACCGGCGGCCTCGGCATCGCGTTGCTGCAGCTCAGGGGACGCGGGTACGACCGTACCGCGAGCCTGGAGCATGGACTGGCGGCCTGCCGGCGCGCTTCCGCCGAGGGCGCCGACGTCGCGCTGTTCCCGGAACTGTGGAGCACCGGCTACACGTTCAGGGACGACGACCTCGATAGCTGGCGGGCGCAGGCCGTCGGTCCCGACGACCCGTGGGTACTGGCGCACGGAGAGGTCGCGGCCGAGCTCGGCATGGCCGTCGCCGTGACGTATCTCGAGCGCACGGATGCCGGACCACGCAACACGCTCACGCTGTTCGACCGCCGCGGCCGGAGGGTCCTCACCTACGCCAAGGTGCACGTCTGCAGCTTCGACCTCCCCGAGCAGGCGCTGGTGCCGGGCGAGGAGTTCCCGGTCGCCCGGCTGGAGACGGCTGCAGGGGAGGTGACGGTCGGGGCGATGATCTGCTTCGACCGTGAGTTCCCCGAGGCGGCGAGGGCGCTGGCGCTGCACGGCGCCGAGCTCATCCTGGTGCCCAACGCGTGCGAACTCGAGGCCAACAGGCTGGGGCAGGTGCGGGCGCGGGCGTTCGAGAACATGGCCGCCGTGGCCGTGGCCAACTACGCGGCGCCCGACCAGAACGGCCACTCGACCGTCGCCGACCCGGTGGCCTTCGACGCCGAGGGCCGCAGCCGCGACACGCGTGTGTTCGAGGCCGGGGAGGCGGAGGACGTCCACGTCGTCTGCCTCGATCTCGAGGCCCTCAGGGCGTGGCGCGAGACCGAGGTGTGGGGCGCGCAGTGCCGCAGGCCGGGGACCTACGGTGTGCTGGTCGAGGGCAAGCCGGACGCCGGCCGCTGAGCAGAAGGGCCGGCGTCCGCACGGGCTGAGCCGAGGGGCCGGCGTCCCGCCGGGACGAAGAGGCGGCGGCCGGCTCGGAGCCGGCCGCCGCCTCGTGCCACCTCTCGTCGGGAGCGGACGCCTGGCGCGACGTCCGCCGCCGCGCGTCAGTCGTCGAAGTCGCCCTCCGCGCCCTTGTCGCCGTCCAGCGTCTTGGCGCGCTCGATGATCTTCTCCTCCGTCCACTCGGCCGGGTCGGCGATGCGCTCGGCCTTCGGCCCGAGGTCGTAGGAGCCGGCCTCGAGGATCGCCTCGACGGCGAGCGGCGCGGTGTCGCCGCTCCCCAGGACGTTCGTCATCATGCCGTAGGCGAAGTCCTCCACGCGCTGGACCATGCGCTCGCGGATCTCGGCCGGCTGCGCCAGGAACCTGCTCTCGAACGGCAGGTTGAGGTTCTTGTAGTCGCCCTTCTTCCAGCCCTTGTCGTTCGCGTAGGCCACCACCTCGGCCCACATCTCCTCGGTGACGCCCTCGCCCTTCACCTTGATGAAGTTGCCGTCGGCATCGAGCTGCGCGTTGCCGTAGTCGTTGACCTCGAGGCCCCAGCTGATCATCTGGAGCGCGGTGGCCACGTTCGCCTTGGTGGTGTGCGTCCTCGCGGCGATCTGACGCAGCCGCTCCGAGCTGTTGCCCGAGGTGCCGTGCTGGGCGCCGCTGACCTGGTAGGGCTCGAGGACCTTGTGGACCTCAGCCGTGAGGTCGACCTGGATGCCGGCGTCCGACGCCTCGATCCCGTGCGTCGTCCCGTTGTTGAGGGCGATCCAGTCGGCGGAGATGCCGTGTGCGTTGAGGCCCTCGATGAGGAACAGTGCCTCGGCCGGCGTGGAGAGGCCGGTGGACCCCTTGATCTCACCGACCTCGGTCTCGAGCGAGGCCCACGCTGGGACGTACGGGTTCACGGCGAGGTTGGCCAGCAGGTTCAGGTCGTTGGGCTGGTGCGATGCGTCGATGGCGATGGACGTGATGCCGGCCTCGAACATCGTGGGGACCTCGACCTTGGCCTGCTCGAGGTCCTTGTCGTTCTTGATGCCGTAGTGGTCGGCGTGGATGGCGACCGGGACGGTGATGCCCATCTCGTTGCAGAACGCGTCCACGATGCGCGCCATGTTCCAGTAGTTGACGGCGCAGTACGCCTTCTGGCCGCCCTCCGACTTGGCGATCTCGATGATGAGCGCGGCGTTGGCCCGCTGCGCGGCCCGCAGCGCGCCGCGGATGACGAACGTGTTGCGGCCGTTGGCGGCCATCGCGATGGCCTTGCCCTTGGCGCGCATGGCCCTGTCGACGGCCTTGCCGCTGACGAGCAGGGCCCGGGAGTTCGGGAACAGCTTCTGGATGTTGGGGGGACGGCCCACCTGGAGGGCTCTCTCGAAATCCTCTGCATACGCCATGGACAGTCTCCTTCGCCGGTTGTAGGTGCGCCGCCCTGATTCTATCTCCGCCGCGCGCATACGCACATCTATGCCCGGAAATTCCCACTGCAGCACACGGAGAGGCCGACCGTCACAAGAGTTGTCGAGCCCGCCTACAGCTTCGCATCGAGGTGGCGTCGGGAGTCGGCCGTCAGGCTGGCGCTGCTTCTGGTGGTTCTACGTCGGCTACACCGTGCTCTACGATCTCGGGATGTACCTGCCAGGGCATCGGGGTCGGCGCGACGCACGGCGGGGAAACGCTGGAGCGGTAGCCGGGACGAGTCGGGCCCGGGTGGCGGAGGTGGGCGTGGAGCCGACGCGGGGAATCGAACCCCGGACCCCATCATTACGAGTGATGTGCTCTGCCAGCTGAGCTACGTCGGCCCAAATGAAGCCTAGGCATTGTAGGTCACGGCGAGCCCCGGCGCAAAGCGGCGCCCGGGCGCGGCGGCGCGGCGGACGCGCGCCCGCGGGAGGCGCCGGCGGGCGATCACGACCGCGGCTTGTACCGGTGGTGCAGCATCAGGGCGTTGCCGTCCGGGTCGGAGAACAGCGCCATGTGACAGACGCCGGTGTCGATGGTGTCGCCGTGGAACTCGATGCCCTTGGCCTCGAGCGCCTTTCTCGCCGCCGCCACGTCGTCGACGTGCAGGGCCAGGTGCGCGGCGGTCTGGGAGGCGAAGGGCATGCCGACGGATTCGGGCTCCCAGATGCCGAAGCACGTCTTGCCGACCCAGAACTCGAACGGGGCACTGGGGTCGGGGCGCAGGCCGAGCGTGTCCACGTAGAAGGCGCGTGAGCGGGCGGCGTCCCGGGAGGGCACGGCGACGAAGTCGAGCGAACGGATCAGGGGTTCCATGGTTCCTCCAGCGTGGTGGGGCGAACGTACGTTCTTATACCACAAGGCGCGCGGGCTCCGCATGCCTCCTCGGGTGAAGTGGGTACGTGAGGCACGTACGCATGTGTGTAGGGCGGCGTTGCCTGCATCAGGGATGGACCCTAGAATCAGAGGGGCTAGAGGCCAGACCGGGCGGGGTCGTGAGTCCGCGCTCATCGTCTGGCGATGGGTGGGTGAGTCGTGGACGGCGCTGGGGCAGAGATCCGCGTCATGCTGGTGGACGACCACGCCATCGAGCGTCAGGGCGTGCGGTCGCTGCTCGAGTCGCAGCCCGACATCACGGTCGTCGCCGAGGCGGGGGACGGCCTCGAAGCGCTGCCCCTCGTCGGCCAGTGCCGCCCGCACCTCGTCGTCACCGAGACCATCATGCCGCGCATGAACGGCCTCGAGCTCACCGGGCAGCTGCTGCGCCGGTACCCGGGGCTCAAGGTACTTGTGCTGACGCGCAACGACCGCGAGGACTGCGTGCTGCGTCTCGTGCAGGCCGGCGCGAGCGGGTACCTGCTCAAGACGGTGGACAGCAAGGAGCTGCTCGCGGCCATCCGCGCCGTGGCGCGCGGCGGTCGGGTCCTGCAGCCGGGCGCGCTGGAGGCCGTCCTGGGCGACTACTTCCAGCGCGTGCGCGAGCCCGCGAGGCGGCGCGTCGCCGCCGAGCTCACGCCTCGCGAGCGCGAGATCCTCAAGCTCATCGCCGAGGGTCACACCAACCAGGACATCGCCGACCTGCTGAGTCTCAGCCGCAAGACGGTCGAGACGCATCGCAGCAACATCATGGACAAGCTGAACATGCACAAGGTCACCGACCTTGTGAGATACGCCATCCGGGACGGTCTGGTCGGCCTCGACTGAGCGAAAACCCAACGTTCCTCTAGCACTTCTGGGCATTCTTGTGAGACAATTCACCTGATGAGGCGATTTTGGCGGGCCCGCACGGCGGGCCAGTCCTCGCAGGTGAGATCCGAGGAGTAGGCGTGGCCGACAGAGTGAGTCCGGCTCAAGGCACCGGCGAAGCCGGGGCCGCGCACGCCGGGATCGTCGCCTTCGTCTCGCACGGTCTGCCTGTGCTGCGCACGGTCGTGCGTGGCCTCCGTGAGACGCTGCCGCCGGGCTCCGAACTCGCGGTGGTGGCGAACGGCCTCGAGGACTACGACGCCACGTATCTGCTGCGCCAGTACCTGCGCGGGCGCATCCACGGCCTGCAATACGAGGCCGACGGGGCGCGCGACGGGCACTGCGGGCTCGACATCGCGCCGCGCCTCGTCTCCGGGGAGTACCTCGCCCGCGTCGACGACACGCTCCAGTTCAAGTCCGGGTGGCTCGGTCGCTGCATCGAGGCCCTCGAGGCGGACCCCTCGCTGGGCTGCCTCTCCCTGATACCGCCGACCGGCTACCAGCGCGGCCGCGGCCGGCCGCGCACGGTCCACGTGGAACCGATCGCCGTCGATCACCTGGACATGCGCTGCTTCGTCACTCGTAGGGCCCTCGTCGAGCAGCACGAACGCCAGCGTATGGGAGACCGGCCCCAGTGCTGCGACTTCCAGGAGTACCTGCGGACGGCGGGCCTGCGGCTCGCCTTCCTGCCGGGCCTCGTGAGTCCGCTCGGCGTCGTGGAGCTGCCCAAGGGGCACGACGCCTGTTACCACGAGGCCGAGCTGCCGCCGCACGAGGGGGCCGCCGGGGCGCTGCAGCGGCTTCGGCAGGCCTACCTTCTCGGTGACGACGTGCTGCTCACCTGTCTCTCCTGCGGCGGCACGGAGCTCGAGACGCTCGCCGCGCGCATCCGGTTCTGTGAGCGGCACCAGGTCGCGATCGGCTTCTGGTACGAGCTGCGCTGCCCAGAGTGCGGAGAGCTCCACTACAAGGAGGACTACCAGTTCCGCTGCCCTGAGTGATCGACGCTCCGCGTTCGAGCGATGTGCGATGAGGCCCCCGGCGCGGAAAGCCGCGCCGGGGGCCTCAGTTCGTCAGCGCTTTCTCGAGGAGGGTCGCCGTCCAGTCGCAGCCCGCGGACTCGACCTGGACGGGTAGCGTGAAGGTGCTGGAGCCCGGTCGCGGATTCGAACCGCGGACCCCCTCCTTACCATGGAGACGAACCGCGTAGTGGAAGGTGTTGGACCTTGGTGTTATGCAGGCATTTCGAGGCTGAGCACTAGGGGCGAGACTGCAGAAGTCGGCGCGAAGTAGCAGACGAAGTAGCAGACGGTGGCCGACTACTTGCAGGGGGCGAAGTACTCGTCCAGGAGGGCGTGGAGGCCGTCGGCGACCTTCTCGCAGCGCCAGGCGAACTGAGGCCGTACCTCGCGCGCCAGGACGGCGAAGGCTCCGGCGATCCCGCGGGCCTCGAGGATGGCGCGGGCGACCTGCTCGTCCGGGTGAGCCTGCTTGCGGGGCGGTGGGGGAGAGACTGGACCGTCGGGGCCGACGTAGGGCGTCAGAGTGGCCGGCTGGAGGTCCTGCCACTGGGCCACCGCCTTGCGGCGCCGCTCGGCGCGCTTGCGGCAGCGGTCGGAGCAGTACACGCGGTTCTTGCCGGGTCCTGGTTTCTTCGGCGGGAGCTGATCGCCGCACTCGGAGCAGCGAGGTATCGGGAGCATGGTGCCAGCCTAGGCGACCGGTCACTCAGCTACTGCGGCAGGCGCAGCTCCATGCGGCGGCACTCTTTGCAGAAGAGCATCTCGACCTTCATCACGTGTTCGGTGACGTCGGACCAGTTGCCGATGGCGAGACCCCACGCACCGTGGATACCGCCCATGCGGATGCCTTCGACCCCCATCGTGCACAGTTCGCCGCCGCACACCGTGCATTCGCCGACGACTTCCCATTCGGGAGTGGTCATCGTGGCACCGGGCCCCGGCTCCCCCGTTCTCGGGTCATGGCCGCAGTCGGGGCACCAGGGGCTCTCGGAGTTGACCTTGTTCTTGCACTGAGTACACGCGATGACGGCCATTGCCCTCCCATCTCACTTGACCACGCCGACTCACTCTATCGGTCGCTGACCCTAGTCACTCAAGTGACCCGCACGCCCCGACCGGCGAGAGCGACGTTCAAGCGGACACTGCGGTCCTCGAAAAGAGGACGTCAGAAAGCCCAGTTTGTCGTTTTCGTCTCCCCTGGGGGACGCAGGGTTCCCGGCCTTTGGTCTGTCGTCTCGACCCCCCCTACCGGGTCGGGTGACACGGGGAAGGTGGCGGGAGACACGGAGAGGGTTTCTGGCGGCCTTTCGGGCGGCGGGTGGTGTAGGATGCTTGCCTGATGTCCGAGCGTCGTCTGACAGGCAGCGTGTCACAGGTGATGAGGGATGGCCGGCCGGTCCGCGGCAAGTACCGCCTGTTCGTCAACCTGCCGCGAGAGATCGTGTACGACGAGCAGGGCGAGGCGGTGCGCGATGAGCGCGGCCGGGTGGTGCGCTCCCGTCCTCGCCTCACCAAGATCGTCGAGGCGTCGGGCAAGCGTGATGCGCAGCGCCTGCTCGAGCAGTGGATCGATGAGCTCGAGCAGCACGGCACCACCGACCCGGGACGGCTGACCGTGGCCGGCCTGCTGGACCGCTGGCTCGCCGCGGTGAGGAACGAGCTGAGGGTCGCGACCTACGACTCGTATGCTCGGATCGTGCGCCTCCACCTCAAGCCTGTCCTCGGCTCGACGCTGGCGCGGGAGCTGACCCGTGAGGACCTGACCGCGTACTACGCGGCTAAGCGTGAGACGCTAGCCGAGACGACGGTCCGCCACCACCACGATGTGATGGCGACCTGTCTCGCGTGGGCCGAAGAGGAAGGGCTCGTCCTGGTCAACCAGGCGGCGAGGGTGAAGCGCAAGCCGCGCCTCGACCCGAAGGTGCGGCCGGTCTGGTCGGTGGAGCAGCTCGTCTCTGCGGCGATCGCGTGCCGCGGCATCCAGCCGCACGCCGCCTGCGTCCTCGCCGGCCACGCCGGCCTGAGGGAGGGCGAGATCTGCGCGCTGCGCTGGGAAGACCTCGACCTCGAGGTCGGCCTGGTCAAGGTCACGAAGACGGTCGAGCAGGCCGAGGAGACGAAGCGCCTGGTCGAGTACCCGCCGAAGAACGGCAAGCCGCGCGTCGTCCCGCTCTCGTCGTTCGCGGTCGAGGAGCTGCGCGACCTGCAGCGGCGCCAGACCGAGTATCGCCTCGCGGCGGGCCCGGAGTGGAATGCCTGCGGGTACGTCCTACCGAAGCTGGACGGCTCGCAGATGGCCCCCTCGACCCTGAAGAGCATCTGGTGGCGCTGGGCGAAGGATGCCCGCCTGCGGCCGCACCTGCCCCTGCACGGCCTGCGCGACTCGTTCGGGACGTGGGTCTACGAGACGTGGGGAGTGAAGCAGGCGCAGGAGTGGCTCGGCCACAGCGACCCGGCGACGACCCTCCGGCACTACGTGCGCCTCACGAAGGCGGCCGAGGCCCTGGCGGTCGAAGGGCTCGAGGCGAGAGTGCAGCAGGCGGTCCAGGCTGTGACGGCCGAAAAGTGTCACAACGGTGTCACACCAGTCCTCTCCCTCGATGAGGCCCGCCAGAGAAAACGCCTGCAAAACAGCTAAATGCCCTCGTAGCTCAGTGGATAGAGCACAGGTTTCCTAAACCTGGTGTCGAAGGTTCGATTCCTTCCGGGGGCACCACTCCTTTCGCGCTCGCGGGCGAGGCGACCCCCGGCCAGCGCTGCGCGGTCTGAGAACGAGAGGGGCGGCGAGGCCGCTAGGCCTCGCCGCCCCTCCGTCTTCTCGTCGTGCGACGTGCCTGGTCAGCTCACGCCGCGCTGCTTCTCCACCTCGCGGAGGATCGTCTGCACCTCGTCCGCCACGTCGCTCGGCAGCTCGGGCGGGTGGTGCTCCTCGAGGATCCTCTTGGCCTCGGCTTTCGCCGCGGAGTAGGCGTCCACACTGCCGTCAGCCTCCCAGCCTTCGCGGCCGCGGCGGTCCATCAGCTTGGGCTGGCTGAGCTCGCGGGCGCGCTTGCGCGTCGACGCCCGTCCCAGATAGTGGCCGAACGACCCGACCGCGTGGATGTCCTCCACCCCGAGGTTGTCGTCGTTCACCGGCACGCCGCCTACCGCGTGCTTGACCATGGCGGCGATCTCGTTGTCGAGCACGTACTGCGCGTAGTCGAAGGTGACGCCGGACTCGGTCATCCCCGCCCCGTAGATCAGGTTGGCACCTGCCAACGCTGCCATGAGGGCGGTCATCGTCTTCTCGTGACCGGCCTGGACGTCGCCGAGCTTCGAGTCTGCCTACAACCCGGCCACGAAGCTCGGGAGCATGTACCGCTGCGCGAGCTGGGCGACGCCGGCGCTGAGCAGGCCGAGTTCCGGCGAGCCGACGGAGGCGGTCGCGTGCCGCAGGTCCATCGTGGTGGTCGAGGAGCCGTAGATACTGGGGGCGCCCTTCTCGGTCAACTGCGCCAGGGTCATCGCGGCCAGCACCTCGCAGTTGTGGGTGACCAGCGTCCCGGACAGGGTGACCGGGGACGTGGCGCCGCTCATCGCCATCGAGATGACGGTGTTGGGGATGTGGTGGCGGGCGGCGCCCATGATGACCTCCGCCGCGTCCCGCGTGATCTTGAGCGGGCTGACGGGGCACTCGCAGAAGTAGACCAGCGGGCGCTCGCGCAGCTTGTCCTCGCCGCCGGCGATGGCGGCGCCCATGCGCACGATGGCGTCCACGTCGTCCATCGAGAGGGCGCCCGTGCCGCAGCACTTGGTGGTGTTGGAGAGGCCGATGGCGGCGTCGCGCACGGCGAGCGTGTCCTGCGAGGCGTCGCGGCTCTCCACCGAGTGCTCGTAGGTGTCGATCTCGCTCAGGTAGTCGGTCATGCGGGCGAGGTCGGCGACGTCCTGCGCCGTGGACTGACGGTGCTCGTCCGTGCGCGGGTCGAGCACCATGATGCCGGCGCTGAAGTTGGTGAAGCCCACGCGGCCGCCCTCGAGCAGCACGTCGTTCTCGGGCGTGCGGCCGCAGAGCCGGATGCTCTTGGGCGACCAGCGGATCACGTCCTCCACGATGTAGGGCGGGATCTTGACCGTCTTCGTCTCGCGGTCGACGCGGCAGCCGCCGTCGGCCATCACGTCGAGTGCCTCCTCGCTCTCCACGAACACGCCGGTGCGCTCCAGCACCTCGAGCGTTGCGCGGTGGATGTCGTCGAGGTCAGCGTCGCTGAAGACTTGGAGGCGGGCGCCGAGCGTGCGCTGCACGCCCGCCTGGGGGTTCCTCTTCATAGGCTCACTCCGTTCGTCGTTCCTGACTGGTCCTGCGTGAGTGTGGGGTCCACTCTACAAGGCGGCGGGCGCCGGCGTCCGCCGGCCGCCGCCCCCGACGTGGTCACCGACTATACTCCCGGGATGTATCGGTGGCGCACCGAGCCGCCGGGGAAGGGGATCGGCAGCGTGGCCGTCAGTGCGCCCCGCGGTGATACGGACACGGCGACTTCACGTTCCTCGCATTCGTCGCAGGGATACGTCATGGTCGTGGTGGGCTACCTGCTGGTCGGGCTGTCCGGGACGCTCGTCGCCCTGACGACCGCTCCGGCGAGCGTCCTGCTGGTGCTCCGCTTCGCGGTCGCCTTCGTCGCGCTCGCGGCCGTGTTCGGCCGCCGCCGCCGGCTCGCGGGCCTCCTGGCCCCCGACTTGCGGCGGCGGCTGCTCCTGATGGGCGCGTTCGACGCCGCGACGCTGCTCCTCTTCTTCATCGCCGTCCGCGAGACGGGCGTCGCCGTCGCCACCTTCCTCTACTTCATCCAGCCGGTCTGGGTCGCGCTCCTGGCGCCGCGCCTGCTCGGCAGCAGGACCGAGCCGGCCGTCTGGGCGGCGATCGGTACCGCCCTCGCCGGCCTCGTCCTCATCCTGGTGCCCACCGTGTCGAGCGCGTCCGGCGCCTCGTGGTGGGGGCTCGCCGCCGGCCTCAGCTGCGGCATCCTCTACGCGGGCTTCGCGCTGATCGTCAAGAGCCTGTCAGGGCGGGTCGACAGCATCGCCCTGGTGCTCACCGAGAGTACGCTGGACGGGCTGTTCCTGCTGCCGCTGGCCCTGTGGCAGATCGTCGGCGCCGGCTACGCCCTGACGCGGCGCGACCTTCTGGTCGCCGCGATCCTCGGGCTGGTCTGCACGGCGGTCGCCTACACCCTCTGGATGGAGGGGACGCACCGGATCCGCATGCAGCACAGCGCCGTCCTGGGCTTCCTGACTCCGGTGGCCGCGCCGTTCTTCGCATTCGCGCTGGCCGGCCAGACCGTGAGCGTCTGGACGCTGGCCGGCGGCGCCCTCATCCTCGGGTCCGGGATCCTCGTCGCGCTGCGAGGCCGGGTGGACATCCACGAGGAGGTCCCTCTGTAGGCCGGTGGGTCAGGGCACGACGCGCCTCCGCGTCGGGACTGCGCCGGCGTCCGGTCGTCGCGGTTACGGCATCATGACTACTCTGCGACCTCCTGGGAACTGACCCTGTAGATCTCACGCCAACTGCACTCGACGCCGGACCGATCGCCCGCGGTCGCCGGCGGGAGGTGTCCATGTCCCTGGGAGGAGGGGGAGAGACCGGCATCGACGTGGAGTTCCGCCACGTCACCAGGCGCTTCGGCTCGCTGACGGCGATCGACGCCGTCGACCTGCACGTGCGGAAGGGCGAGTTCCTCTGCCTGCTCGGGCCGGCCAGCTGCGGCAAGACGACGTCCCTCCGGCTGATGGCCGGCTTCGAGCAGCCGGACGAGGGCGTGGTCCTGCTCGGCGGACGCGACGCGCGTGACATCCCTCCGTACGCGCGCGCCGTCACGACCACGCTGCTACGCCCCGGGCTGTTCCCCCACATGACGGTGCTGGACAACGTGGAGTACGTCCTCCGGCAGCGCCGGTTGCCGAGGGCCGAGCGCCACGCGCGGGCGCGCGAGGCCCTGGAGCTGGTCCATCTCCCGGGGTTCGAGGACTGCCGTCCTTCCGTGCTGACCGACCGGCAGCGGCAGCGGGTGTCGCTCGCGCGGGCGCTCGCGCTGCACCCGCGCGTGCTCCTCCTCGACGAGCCCTTCGAAGGGCTCCACCGGAGGCTGCGCGCCGAACTGCAGGTCGAGCTCAGGAGCATCCAGGAGCAGCTCGGCATGACGCTGGTCACCGCCTTGCGCGATCCGGAGGATGCCCTCTC
This sequence comes from Actinomycetota bacterium, assembly GCA_012514235.1. GTDB lineage: Bacteria > Actinomycetota > Thermoleophilia > UBA2241 > UBA2241 > CAIXSE01. Next base: position 25,546 of record JAAZAR010000040.1, on the reverse strand, counting down.
GACGGGCGACCGCGTCGCGGTGATGTCCGGGGGACGGGTCGAACAGCTCGACGAGCCGGGGGTCGTCTACGACCACCCGCGGACCGCCTTCGTCGCGGAGTACGTCGGGGAGACCAACTTCCTCACGGCCGAGGTGACCGAGGCGGGCCACGGCCGTCTCGTGGCGAAGGTCGGGGAGGACCTCGTCGTCCGCGCCCTCGACGACGGAGCCAGGGTCGGCGACGAGATCACGATCGGCATCCGGTCCGGGCGCATGGTCGCGTCCCGCGACCGGACTGCGCGGGCGGCGTGCGCCGCGGCGGGCGTCAACTGTGCTCTCGCCGAGGTGGTCTCCCGCACCTACCTGGACGACAGCATCCAGATCGTCGCGCGGCTGGCGCGCGGTCCCCACGTAGTCGTGCGGGAGCGGCGCGCGGTCGCGGAGCCGGAGCTCCACAGCGTGGTCCCCGGCGACACCATCACGGTCAGCTGGGACGAGTCCGCCCCGCACGTCTGCGGCAGGTCCCGAGACACAGCAGCGTAAGAGCCCCGGCGGCAGGCCATGCGACTCCGCGATGCACGGCTGCCCGGAGGTCGTACTCGGGGGCGGGTCGCTCAGGCCATTGAGTGCTCATCCACGGCGGATGTGCCGCGTCTGCCGATCCACCGCGTCGTCAGGAGTTCCTCCAGGACCAGGTCGTGCGGGAGGACCGGTTCGGGCACGAAGCTGTAGGTGCCGTTCTCGTACCGGTAGCAGCCGGAGACGCCATCGACCTCGAGCTTGAAGGCGTCCTTGATCTGGGTGAAGAGAGAGATCTCGATGATGGCGAAGCGCCTCTCCTCCGGGTCGGCAAGCATGTCCAGCCCGAGCGCCGTGACGCCCAGGGCATCGCGGACGCGTCGCGCGAGGAGCATCGCGCCCTGTGGGATCGCCCGGTGATAGGTGGTCCCCATGCCAGACGCCCGGAAGTCCCCCGGCGGCACGGCCCGATGGTAGCCGAGGGTCGTGTCGCCGATGACGATCACGCGGAGGTCGTAGCCGGCGTTGGGCTGGAAGCGCTGAAGGTAGACGTAGTCCTTCTGCGCCTCGTACGGCCAGATGGTCCGCCGGCCCGCCAGGGAGAAGGCGCGGCGGATGCGGCGCTCGGCCGCCCTCCGGTCCCTGACGAGCTCCACCCCCAGGGAACTGGCGCCACAGGCGATCTTCCACACCGCCGGGTACGTGCAGGACCGTGCGAACGCGAGCGCCTCGCTCTGGCTGTAGGAGACGAAGGTCGGCACGACCGGGAAGCCGAGCTCGTCGAGAAGCTCGTATTGGAGGAGCTTGTCCTCGTAGACCAGGGCCTCGGTGAGCGACGGATAGCACGTCACGCCGAGGACGTTCTCGAGGAGCCCGACCTTGCGGCGGCACTCCTCGAGCTCCGAGGGCACGCTCATGGGGCGCCACAGGACGACGTCCAGGTCCGCCGCCCCGCGCCGCCAGTCCGACCGGTGGATGTCGTAGAGGCGGTACGGGATGTGGTTGACCTCGAGGTACCGCCGGTACTTGGTCCAGTAGGGGGGGTCGTCCCTGTCCTGGACGAGGCCGACCGAAGGCTTGGGCACGCCCTCCGGCCAGTCCAGGCGGCGTGGCGGCAGCCTGAGCAGCGCCGATCTGCCCGTGTCGTCGACTGGTGAGGGCCCCGTGGATCGGTACGGCGCCAGTCGTTTGATGGCATCCTTGGCGATTGCGTACTCGCGGGTGTGCTGCAGCCGCCCCAGTGGACCGGGGAGCCGGATCGCCTTATGCATTGTCGACCGGCCTTGCAGGGCGCATGGCGTGAGCCGGCGGGAGCCCCGCCTGTGCGGCTTCGCCCTCCGACCGGCTCAGGTACTCCGCGAGGAGCCGGTCGATGGACGCATCGTCGTCCGCGGCGAGCGGCGGGGGCTCGTGGTCCCGGAGAATCGCACGAGCCTTCTCTCCGGCTCTCGTCCGCAGGTCCGGAGCTCCCTCCGCTTCCCAGACATCCCTGCGGAGGCGGTTGAGGATCGTGGGGCGCCACTGGTCGCCGCGGTGGCGCCGGGTGTGCTTCTGGCCGAGGTAGTGCCCGCCGGGGCCGACCTCGGCCACCACGTCGACCGCGAGATGCTCCGCGTCGACGGTGATGCCGGCGACGAGGCGCCGGCACATGGCGATCACCTCGTCGGTGATGACGATGCCCTCCAGAGAACCGGTGAGGCCGAAGTCGAGATAGCCGGCATTGTGGTTCAGATTGGAGCCCGCCTGCATCACGAGGAGCGTCTCCATGGCGATGTCGATGCCGGCCTGCGCATCCACGAGCTGCGAATCGCTGGTCCCTGCGTTGCCGAAGTTGGGCAGGTCGAACCACTTGGCCATCTCTGCCATGCCCAGCTCGCACAGGTAGCCCTCCACCGAGTTGTAGGTGCTTTGCGCCGTCTGCATGTCCAGTACGGGGTGTCCGTGGCCGTAGATGAACGGAGCTCCGGGACGACGCAGCTGATGCAGCACCAGACCGAACAGCGACTCGGCGGTGCCGAGCGCCATCTGGCCAGCGACGGTTATCGGCGCAGTGGCGCCGGCCATCTGGGCCGGGACGTAGCACACCGGCACTCCGGCGTCGGCGCACAGCAGGAGCTTGTCCACGCTGTCGACGGGGTGCTGTAGCGGGCTCGTCGGTTCGTCGTACACGATGAAGCTCGGCAACTCTCGCAGGCGCTCGTCGCCGCCGCGCAGTACCGCGGCGACGGCGCGTATGGCCTCGAGGTCGGTGCCCGAGTAGGCGACCGTGACGACAGGCTTCACCGTGTTCCGCACCATCGTCACGAACGAGAGCAGGCAGGAGAGCTCGCCGGCGACTTCGTTTGGGTACGCGCTCGACATGACGAAGTCCAGGTTGTCGAGCGCGTCCACCAGCCGGGCGGCGCGTGCCACATCGTCGAGAGAGCTCGGGCGATGCTCGCCGGTCTCCAGGTCGTACGTGTTCAGGAGGTCCGAGCCGGTCCCGAAGTACGACCGGCGCCCGCCGAGCTCCATGGCCGGTCGACCGAGACGGTCGAACACGCGGACGACGGAAGGCGCGGTCGTCCGCGCGCCGTCCACGAGATGCGCCGGGACGAGGACTCGCTCGTCGTCCGTCAGCCGGCAGCCGGCTTCGAGAAGCAGCCTGACGGCGGCAGGGTGATGCACCGCCATCCCGACGTCGGCGAGGATCTCCAGGGCCGCGTCGTAGATAGCCGCCTTTTCGCCTTCGCTCAGCAAGCTCAAGTGGTCCACACGTGTGCCGAGGTGCACGCCGTCCCCTTTCGTGTACCGTCTCGTCTCTGCCGCGGAGGGAAGTGTGCCCGCTCCGTTTCGCGGTGTGCGGCACTCTACCCATCAAAGTACGGGTCTGGGCGTGGGTCGCCGTTGCATCGTGCGAGCCGAGCCACGATCGGAGGCCGGCGTCACTCGACAGCAGCGTCGTCAACAAAGGCGACGGCGACGGCGGCGCTGCCGGGCAGGCTGCCGCCGTCCGACGCCGGGGCGGCGCCGACGGAACGCCCGCCGGCGCCGGTCGGCGTTCCTCGGCAGGCCGCCGCCCGGCTCATCGGCAGCCGACGGGCACCTGCCGACGCCGCCTGCTATCCTCCTGCTGCGGGGAGACTGGCGACTGACCCGGAGGGAGACCCTGGACCGGCGAACATCCCCATGGTCGGCGTTCCGCGGCGGGCTGTCGCAGCGGAGCCCGCTGGTGCTGGTCGCGGCAGCCGCGCTCTGCCTGCTCGCCCTCGTAGGGACGCAGCAGTTCTTCTTCAACGGCGGGCTGACCGTCGTCGGTGAGAGCCGGCTGCTGCGCCACGAGCACGACGACCAGGTCCACGTGGCCTATCGGGTCAACCGGCTGAGGGAGGATCCACCGCAGGGTCACGTCGTCTACCTTTTCGGCGGGTCCGGTGCGATGGAGGCCGTGAGCGGCGAGCGCTCCTTCGCCGCCCAGATCGCCCGGCGGGCGGGCGAGCCGGTCACCGTGGTCGGGCTCGCCAACCACGCCCAGTCGCTCGCTCAGAACCTAGTGATCGTCGACAACCTGCCGGAGGGCGAGGCGACGCTGCTCGTCGGCCTCGCCCCCATGCGCTTCAACACGTCGCCCCGGCAGGACCAGGCGCTGCTCGCCTCGCGGACGCTGCTCCTGCGCAGTGCCCGCCTGCGTGAGCTCGCGCCGGAGCTCTACGGCCGCGAGGCGTCCTGGACCGCCGGCCTGCCCGGGGCCTTCGACTACCTCTCCGCCTACGTCCGTCAGCGCCTCGCGGGAGGCCCGTTGCCGGGCCGGCGGCTCGGCTATCTGCGCCATTACTACGGCCCGGACGCGCCGCCCGAGGACCCCATCGCGAAGCGTGCGTCGCTCGAGTCGGTCTACGAGTACAACCGCACACGCTACGCCGCCTACCACGAGTACAACCTCTCGGTGCTGCGCGAGCTCGTGCGCCTCGCCCGCGACAAGGGGTTCGACATCGTGTTCTTCGAGCAGCCTCTGAACACGTGGGTCGCGGGCGACTGGGACGGCGTGCTGCCCAGATACCGGGCGGAGGTGGAACGCATCGCGCAGCAGGAGGACGTGCCGTACCTGCGCGTCGAGCGGAACCTGCGGCTCGGCGACGCCGACTTCGTCGACCTCTACCATCTGCTGTCGTCGTCGCGCGCGCGCTGGCAGAAGCAGATGGCGCGCGAGGTCGCGGGCGTGCTGCGTGCGGATGTCTCTGCCCGCTGGCCGCAGGGCGGACGCAAGGTGGTCCCGTGAACGGGGACCGAGCAGACGTGGACCGGTTTGCGCGCCCCCGCTGCGGGTAGTCTCGCCTCGACGCGGGCCGCGGCGGCGGTCCCTGCTGGCCGCAGACAGCATCGGAGGGGTGGGACATGACACTACGAGAACGTCTGGTCGCCTCCGTGACCGACATCCGGGACAGGGGCAGACGCCTCGTCGAGCTCAATCTCGAACTGCTCGTCACGGAGCTCAAGGAGAAGGGGCGCAAGTTCGGCGCGGCGATCGGCCTGTTCGTCACCGCCGGGTTGCTCGCGCTGTACGCGATCGGGTTCGCGCTGGCGACGATCGTGGTGCTCATCCATCTGGCGCTGCCGCTTTGGGCGTCGCTCCTCATCGTGACCGTCGCCTTGTTCGTGGTGGTCGCGATCCTCGTCCTCGTGGGCCGCGACCAGCTGCGCAAGATCGGCACCCCGCAGCCCGAGGCGGCCGTCGCCGAGGCGAAGGCGACCGCGGACATGCTCACGTCCAACGTGCGGCAGACCGCGGACGGCGTGCGCGCCCGGCTGCGGCCGACGCGCCGCGGCCGCGCGGCCGACGTGCTGCCGCCGCGGCCCTCCGACGGTCCGCCGCCGGGAGGGCCGTCCGGCCCCGATGCGCCGACGCCCGGTTCCCCGCCGCCTGGCTTCCCGCCACCGCCCGCGTCCCCGCCGTCTGCGGGCGCGACGGGCCCGGGATCGGCGGGAGCAGCAAGCACGCGAACGGGGGAGTCATGAGCGATACGTCCACCACCGGACCGACACCGTCCGTCCCCGGAACGGAGCAGAGTACCTCGGCCCCGGGCACGGAGCCTTCGAGGCCGATCCCGGAGATCCGAGCCGACATCGAGAGGGAGCGCACCGAACTGCGCGGCTCGTTCGAACGGCTGCGCGGGGAGCTCGACGAGGCCGTGGATGCGGGCCGGCAGCGCGCCGTCGACACAGGCAAGAAGGTGAAGAAGGCGGCGCCCGTCGTGGCGGGCGCCCTCGTGACTCTGCTGGTCGCCCGCTCTCTCTTCAAACGGCGCCGCCGCTGAACCGACCGTGCCGCAACCTCAGGATGCGAACGTCAGGAGTGCCGGAGGCCCATCACGGCAAGGAGGAGGACATCCTCTTCGCCGAGCTGGACGGACGGGGCCTCAGCATCGACGACAGGCCCATGATGGACGAGCTCGTCGCGGACCACGTCTACAGCCGACGGCTTGTGGGAGGAGTTGCCGAGGCCAACGAACGATACCGCCTCGGGGACGAGGACGCGCGCGCGATCGTCGTGGCACGCCTTCGGGAGCTGCGCGACTTCTACCCCGGTCACATCGAGACCGAGGACAAGGTGTTCTTCCCCGCGGCGCGGGCCTACTTCACCGACGAGGAGGAGGCCCGTCTGCTGGAGCGTTTCCGCGAGTTCGACATGACGATGATCCACCGGCGGTACGCCGCCTTCGTCGAGGAGCTCGAGCAGTGGCACTGAGGGGGCGGGTCGAGCTCCCCGAAGGGCTCACGTACCGCGACGAGTTCGTCACGCCGGCGGAGGAGCTCGGGCTGATCGAGCTGGCCGCCGGCCTCGACATGCATCACGTCGTCATCCGCGACCAGCCGTCCCGGCGTCTGGTCCGGCACTTCGGATACGGCTACGACTACGAGAGCTCCAGGGTCCGGGAGGGGGAGCCGATCCCGTACGAGCTGGAGCCGCTGCGCCGGCGGGCGGAGGAGTTCGCGGGCCTCGACGACGGGAGCTTCGTCGAGGCCCTCGTCACCTTCTACCCGGTCGGCGCCGGCATCAACTGGCACCGGGACGCACCCGCCTTCGGCGACCGGATCGTCGGCGTCTCGCTCGGCGCTCCGTCCAGGATGCAGTTGCGAGCGGGGGAGGGTCAGGACCGGCGCGTCTACGAGCAGGTCCTGGAGCCCCGCTCCGCCTACCTGCTGTCGGGCCCCGCTCGCCGCGTCTGGCAGCATCACATCCCGCCCACGAGGGGAGACCGCTACTCCGTCACGTTCCGCACCCTGCGCCGGGCCCGAGCGGCGGCGTGAGCCCGCGCCAAGGGCGCGACCCCGCTGGTCGTCGGGCACGACGCCCCGCCGCGAGGCGGTATCATCCAGCGAACGCAGGCGCGGACGCTGCGCGGCCGTCGTGGACTGCGTCACGGGTGTCCCTGACGCAAGGGGCGGGGGCGCGAGCGTCAGCCGCGCAGACGCGACCTGTCACTCCTACCGGACCGGAGGACGAACGGTATGAACCTGCTGGAGGCGATCGGGGGTACGCCCCTCGTCGAGCTGATGAACGCCGGCAACCCTCCCGGCGTCCGCATCCTCTGCAAGCTGGAGGGCTGCAACCCTGGCGGGTCGGTGAAGGACCGCCCGGCGCTCCGCATGATCTGCGGGGCGGAGGAGCGGGGGGAGCTGACTCCGGGCAAGGTCATCCTTGAGCCGACGTCCGGCAACACCGGCATCGCCATCGCCATGATCGGCGCCGCAAAGGGGTACCACGTGCGGCTCTGCATGCCCGAGTGCGCGAGCGCCGAGCGCGTGCAGATCCTGCACGCGCTCGGCGCCGAACTCTCGCTCACGCCGGCCCGGGAGGGCATCGACGGGGCGATCCGCGAGGCGCACCGGCTGCTCGAGGAGGAGCCCGGCCGGTACTACATGCCCGACCAGTACTCGAACCCGGACAACGTGCTCGCGCACGTGGAGTCCACCGGGCCGGAGATCTGGGAGCAGACGGCCGGCGAGGTCGACTACTTCGTCGCCGGCATGGGCACCACCGGTACGCTCATGGGGACCGGCAGGTTCCTGAAGTCGGTCAAGCCGGAGGTCAGGATCGTGGGCGTGGAGCCCGTGATGGGCCACGCCATCCAGGGCCTCAAGAACATGACCGAGTCCATGGTGCCGGCCGTCTTCTCGCCGGATCAGCTGGACGACCGCCGGCTCGTCGACGACGACGAGGCCTTCGACGCGACGCGGTACCTGGCGCGGGCGGAGGGTCTGTTCGTCGGGTCGTCGGCCGGGGCCGCCGTCGCCGTGGCGCGGAGACTCGCCGCCGAGATCCGGGAGGGTACCATCGTGGTGCTGCTGCCCGACCGCGGCGACCGGTATCTCAGCACCATGCAGTTCCGTTCGATCTGCGCCAAGTGCCCGGCGTGACGATGGGCTGACCTTCCGCGCGGGGCGCCCGGACAGGGAGAGCAGTCTCGCTGCAGTATTGCGCCGATCCGACCGATTGACTAGTGTCCTGTCCGATCGGAGGCGATGATGGACATCAGGCGCACGCGTCACTACATGCTGCTCAGGACCATGCTGAAGTCCGTCCTGCGACGTCCGGGGTGGGGCGGGCCGATCGACGACTCCGCCATGATGCCCCATGTGCCGCCCGTCCTCATGGACTGGCCCGAAGGGGTCCCCAAGCCACGGGTCGGTCTCGTGAAAGACACCGACATCTACCCGTACTGGACGAAGTTCCGCCGGTTCCTCGAGGCGAACCGCATCCACTACCGGCTCTACGACATCCATCGATCGGATTGGCTTGCCCGGGCGGCCGAGTTCGACCTCGTGATCTGGCGCCCGATGAGCTTCCCCTACGAGATGGAGGAGTGCCGGCGCAAGCTCTACGTCCTCGAGCGGAAGCTCTGCAAGCAGACGTATCCGTCGTTCGACGAGGCCATGCTGTACGAGGACAAGGCGCTCCAGTATTACCTCCTGAAGCTGCACGGTCTGCCCGTCATCGACACCTTCGTCTCGCACAGCCGGGAGGAGGCGCTCCGGTACATGGCCGGCCGGTCCTACCCTGCCGTCTGGAAGATCGCCACCGGCTCGGGCTCGTGGGGAGTGGAACTCGTGCGGGATGCGAAGGCGGGCGTGTCGTGGACGAAGGACGTGTTCTCGTTCGCCGGGCGCAGGACCTATTGGCCGTTCCTTCGTCAGAAGGACTACATCTACGTGCAGGACCTCGAGCCCAACGCGGGGTTCGACCTGCGCGTGATCGTCGTCGGCGACAAGGTGGCCTCGTTCTACCGCGACGTGCCCGACGGCGAGTACCGGGCCTCGGGCATGGGTCTCGTGCGGTGGGGGGCTCCCGACCGCGAGTGCGTCAGCATCGCGAGGCAGGTGGCTGCAGCGCTCGAGATACCCTGCCTCGCCGTCGACTTCCTCGTCGGCCGGACCGACGGACGACCCTCCATCATCGAGCTGTCGTCCTTCACCCAGGTCGACCTGCCCGAGCTGCTCAGGATCGACGGACGGCTCGGCTGGCTGGAGGGCGAAGACCTGCATTTCGTGGAGGGCCGCGCCTGGCTGCAGGAGCTGGCGCTGGAGCAGTTCCTGCTCACGCGCTGGCTGGCGTCGAGGAGCGATCAGTCCGAGTCGGACCGGACCGTCTCGGTCTGACGGTCCGCGCTCAGGCGCCGGCTACGGCGCCGGCGTCCTCGCCCAGCAGGCCGCGAAGGTACAGGGCGTCGTGGACTGCGTTGCCGGCCGCGTCGTTGTTGAAGTAACAGAAGACGTCGCGGCCGGCGCGTCGCCATCGCGCGCAGCGTTCTGCCCAGACGGCCAGGGTGCGGGCGTCGTACCGTCCGGTGTAGGTCCCGGTGGGGCCGTGCAGGCGCACGTAGACGAACGCTGCGCCGTTCTCCGCGGCGGCCACCGGCCAGGTGCGGCCCCGCCAGTCATGCAGGCACACCGCGACGCCATGCTCACCGAGCAGGTCGTACACGCCACCGGCGTCCCAGCTGCGGTCGCGGAACTCCACCGCGAACCGCCGCGCCTCCGGCAGGGCCTCGACGAGCGTGCGCAGCCGCCCGAGGTCGAGACCGAGGTCCGGCGGCAGTTGCAGGAGGATCGGACCCAGGGCGTCGCCGAGCGGGCGGACCGCCTCGAGTTCACGCGCTACGGGGTCCGCCGGCTCGCGCAGGCGCCGGACGTGGGTGATGAAGCGGTTCGCCTTGACGGCGAAGAGGAAGCCGGGCCCGGCGGCCTCGCGCCATCGGGCCAACGAGGCCGCCGCAGGCCTGCGGTAGAAGCTCGTGTTCAGCTCGACGGTGGAGAAGCGCTGCGCATAGAACCGCAGCCAGTCGCGCGCCGGCAGGTGTGCGGGGTAGAAGACGCCGCGCCAGTGGCGGTAGGACCAGCCGGAGGTGCCCACCAGGAGGCGTGCCTCGCCGGGTTCGTCCGGCGCCCTGCCGGGGGAGGTGCGCCGCGCCGCCGCATCCACCGTGAGTCCGGGGCCGTGGACTCAGTGCCGGCGGATGCGGCGGCGTCCGGCGGCGGTGGCGACGACGGACCCTTCGGAGCTCTCGAGGGTCACGACCGCGTCGCCGGGATCACGCCGCCCACGGCGCGTCAGGCGGCGCTTCCGACGCGCTCCCGCCCGTCGGAAGCCGTGACCACCGCCTGAAGGGCCCGAGCCTTCTGCAGCCGGCTCTCGGCTCGCAGTGCCGCGCGCTTGCGCCGGGCGAACGCCGCCATCCGGCACCTGTCGCTGCAGTACTTGCGTGCCTGGTTGCCCGTCTCGAACACGGTGCCGCACTGTTCGCATGCCACCTCGCGGATGGGGCGTGGGGCACTGCGTCTCCGCCCGCTCGCGGCGAGGCTCGCGTGCACCGTGCAGTACTTGGACGGGTTGTAGATGGAGAGGATCGTGTCGCAGTCCGGGTGCGAGCAGATGCGCCCACTCTGGTAAGAGCGCACCCTGCGCGCCTGGGAGACGGCCCCCCAGGGATTGAGCGTGCCCGTGATGCGTGTACTCATGATGCGTACCTCCTCGCGCATCGCTCGCAGCTGCAGCCGTCACGGTGGCGCCAGGTGCCCTGCGGCCTGCACCAAGGTGCCGCCGGCACTTCGCCCCGGCTTCGTGTGCGCCTCTCTCGACTCACAGCACTTCCTCTCTGTTTGCCGACTGTCCCACCCTGCGGGTAGTCCGGCGGTCGGCGCGAGACCGGTCGCGCCGACCGCCTCGCACAGCCTACGGAGGAGCTGGCACGCGGGCATCGGGCGTTGAGCCACACTTGCGGTAGGTCAGCAGAACGGTCTTCCCATTGGCCGCATGACCGACGCAGCACAGCCATACGAAGACCATAGGTCGGGGAAGCCCCGGACGGATCCGCCGGACGGGAACAGGGAAATGTGCCGGTGTCAGTCCAGATGCGCGCGCACCGCGATGGCGGCGGCTTCGGTGCGCGTCGACGCGCCGAGCTTGGCGATGATGCTGCTCACGTGGGTCTTCACCGTGGAGAGGCTCACGACGAGCTGGTCGGCGATCTCGGCGTTGGTCATGCCCTCCACCATGAGCTTGAGCACTTCGCGCTCGCGTTGGGTGAGGTCGGCGTGCGTCTCCACAGGTGAGGAGATGGCCTGGACGAGGGCGTCGGCCGCCTCCGGCGCGAGCGTACTCGTCCCGGCGTGCGCCTTGCGGATGGCGGCCGCCAGTTCCATGCCGCTCACGTTCTTGAGCAGGCAGCCGAGGGCGCCGGCTCGGAGCACGCGCTGGATGAGCTCGGGGTCGGAGAAGCTCGTGAGCGCGAGGACCTTGGTCCCGGAGCAGGCCCGGAGGATCTCCCGTGTCGCCTCGGCGCCGTCCATGCCGCCGGGGAGCACGAGGTCCATGAGGACCACATCCGGATGGACTGTCCGGCACAGCTTGACAGCCGCGGCCCCCGAGTCTGCCTCCCCGACCAGGACGATGTCGTCGAACAGGCCGAGGATGGTCTCCAGACCGCCCCGGACCAGCTCGTGGTCGTCCACGATGACGACGCGGATGCGGCCGTTCGTCTTGACTTCGTTCACGTGCCCCCCTACCCCTCGTCGAAGGGCCACTCGACGGTCACAACCGTACCACGACCGGCGCTGGTGTCGACATCTGAGTCGTGGTGTGGCGGTCTACGCGGAGCGCTCGTCCACCATGCTCTGGAGATCCTCGAGCGTCTCGTCCGTGGGTGCGCCGGTGCTGAGGGTCGCGACCATGACGGTGGAGCCGGACGAGCCGGCCGCCCGGAACGCCGCCCGCAGGGCGGCGAACACGGCCGGCTCGTCCCCGACGATGAGCGAGCTGAGGCGGCCGGCGGCGACGTCCACGTCCTCGCCGGCCGCGGCGCGCAGCGCCGCCTCGATGCCGGGCCGCAGGCGCGCCTGCCGCAGCGGATACACGGAGAGCTGCAGGTGCACGCGGCCGGCGTGCGCCCGGCCGCTCGCGGCCTCCCCGGCCTCCGGCTGTGCTCCAGCCTCGAGCACGGACAGGATGTTGCCGGCGGGGTCTGTGAACCAGGCGATCGGCGGGCCGTAGGACGGATCGGGCGGGCGCAGCACGCCCCGCTCGTCATGCGGCATGCCCTCGTATCTCTCGAACACGACGCCCTTCGCCGTCAGTCCGTCCACCGCTGCGTCGATGTCGTCCACGGGCAGGTTGAGGACGGTGAAGGTCGCCGGCCGGTGGTCCTCCTTGGGATACACGAGGACGGAGCCTCCTCCCGCGAGGTGCAGGGTCAGCATCCCGTTGTGCTCGCTCACCCGAAGACCGAGCACGTCGGCGTAGAAACGGCGGGCGGCGTCGATGTCGTCCACCGAGAAGCCGGCGAACGCGGGGCTGTGCGTGAGCATCGTGACTCCTTGTGTCGTCGTCAGACGGCCTCGCCCGTCTCTTCTCCGGTCACCGGCCGTCCTTCGACGACCTCACGCAGGACGGCCGCGGAGTTCCGCTCGGTCTCGCGCGAACCGAACACGAACGTCACGGGCCCGTGCCGAGCGAGCCGGCGCAGCTCCGCGAGCTCCTCCTCGTGATTGCGCAACTCGTTGCGATAGCGGCGCCGGAACTCCGGCCATTTCGCGGGCTCGTGGCCGTACCAGCGGCGCAGCTCCGGGCTCGGGGCGACGTCCTTGAGCCAGAGATCGACCGCCGCGCGCTCCTTGCTGACGCCGCGCGGCCACAGCCGTTCGACGAGCACCCGCACGCCGTCCTCAGGAGAGGCCGGTTCAAACGCTCGTTTGAGGCGGATGCTCACTGACCGTCGTCCGGCAGCGTCTGCCGCCGCCCCGTGTCGAAGAAGTCCCCCCACGGGTCCGTCCTGCGCGTGCGCAGTCGCCGGAGCACGCGCTCCAGCGTCCAGTCGTTGCCCGCCTTCGTGCGACCGAGCTCGTCCCACTCGATGGGCATCGCCACCGGGGCGCCGGGCCTGGCGCGCAGGGAGTACGAGGCGACGGAGGTGGCGCCACGGCCGTTGCGGAAGTGGTCGATGAACACCTTGCCGCCCCGCTTGGCCTTGGACATCGTCGCCGTGTACTTCTCCGGTTCCCGGGCGACGAGGGTCTCCACGACGTCGCGCGCGAAGGCCCCCACGCGGGGCCAGCGCGCGCGCGACGTGAAGGGCGCCACCACGTGCAGGCCCTTGCCGCCGGACGTGCGCAGGTAGCTCTCCAGACCCCGGTCGCGCAGCTCGTCGCGCAGCGTCCGCGCCGCCTCGCGCACGCGTCGCCACGGTACGTCCGGACCGGGGTCGAGGTCGAAGACGAGCAGGTCCGGGGTCTCAATCGCATGCACGCGCGAGTCCCACACGTGGAACTCCACGGCGCCGTTCTGCACCATGGCCACGAGGCCTTCCGCGGTGTCGACCACGGGGTAGACGTCCGTCTGCCCGTCGGCGCCGCGCACCTTCGCCCTGGAGACCGCCTTGGGCACCGAGGGGGTCACGTGCTTCTGGAAGAAGCACTCCGTCGCGATCCCGCCGGGGCAGCGGATGACCGTGAGGGCGCGCTGTTCGAGATACGGCACCATGAGCGGCGCGACCGCGTCGTAGTACTCGGCGACGTCGAGCTTGGTGGTGCCCGGGTCCGGGAAGAGGATGCGGTCGGGATGGCTGATCCCGACGCCGCGGACCACGGGCCGGCTCGCCTTGGCGTCCCGCGCCCGCGCCTGGGGACGGAAGCGGCCGCGCGAAGGGGAGGTGGCCTCAGCCGGAGGGTCGTGGCCGGCCTCCGTCCTGTCGTCGTCCGCCGGCGCCGGCGGCTTCGTCCCGGAGCCGGCCCCGGCCCTCTGGCCCGCCTTCTCGGCCGCGTCTCCGGCGCCTTCGCGGACCACGTCATCCGGCGCCTTGTCTTCGCGCAGCCCCTTGAACACGGGATGACGCAGCTGGCCGTCGCCGGTCCACTCGGTGAAGGCGACCTCCGCCACCAGTTCGGGGGACGTCCAGTGCACGCCGCGTGCCTGCGCCCCGCGCGGCGGGTCGCTGAAGGGCGCGGTGGCGCGTTCCAGACGCTCGAGACGACCGTGCAACTCCGCCAGCGTCCTGTCGCCGAACCCGCTGCCCACCCGCCCGGCGTAGCGGAGGGCGCCCTGGCCGTCGTACACGCCGAGGAGCAGGGCGCCGAACCCGCTGCGCGCACCTGACGGCTCCGTGTAGCCGCCGACCACGAACTCCTGACGGCGGCCGCACTTCACCTTGACCCAGGAGCGGGTGCGCCGGCCGGCGTACGTGTCGCCGGCGCGCTTGCTCACCACGCCCTCCAGTCCCTGCAGGCAGGCCTCCTCGAGCACGGCCTCGCCGCTCCCTTCGATGTGGTCGCCGTACCGGACCACCGTGCGCAGCACCGGCCCGCCTCGCTCCAGCAGCCAGTGCAGCCGCCGCTTGCGCTCCTTGAGCGGCAGGCCGCGCAGGTCCTTGCCGTCCTGGAAGAGCAGATCGAAGACGACGTAGGTGAGGTCGCCGGGCTGCCCCTCCCTGAGGTGCCGCTGCAGCCTGCCGAAGTCGCTGACGCCGCGGTCGTCGAGGACCACCACCTCGCCGTCGAGCCACGTACCGGCGGTCGGCAGGTCCTCGAGCGCGCTCGCGACATCGCCAAACCGTTCCGTCCAGTCCAGTCCGTTGCGTGAGAACAGGCGGGCCTTGCCGTCGTCGACGCGGGCGGCGATGCGGTAGCCGTCGTACTTGATCTCGTGCAGCCACTCGTCTCCCTCGGGCGGGTCCTCGACCAGGGTCGCCAGTTGCAGGGAGACGCTCGCGGGGAACGTCGCCGCCCTCCCGCTTCCGCCGGACCCGTCCGCGTCGCCGTGCCCGTCTGCGTCGTCGCCGCCGCCGGCCCCTGTCCGCGCCGTTCGGCGCGGCTGCCTGCCGGCGGCGATCTCTTCCATCGTGCGGCCCGTCAGGACGCTGCGGTCGTCCGGGCGCCACTCGTCCGGCTCGCCGCGGCGCACGTGCTCGTCGCGCTCCTTGATCAGCAGCCACTGGTTCTCCGGCATGCCCCGACGGCCGCCGGTGTGGATCAGTACCCAGCCGCCCCGGAGGCGCTCGCCGTGGATCCGGAACTTGAACTCACCCTTCTCGAGTCCCGCGTGTGCGTCGTCTATCGGCTCCCACGTGCCGGTGTCCCAGAGCATCACGGTGCCGCCGCCGTACTCGCCCTTGGGGATGGTGCCCTCGAAGTCGCCGTACTCGATGGGGTGGTCCTCGACCTGCATGGCGAGCCGCTTGGTGGCCGGGTCGTAGCTGGGTCCCTTTGGGACCGCCCAGCTCACCAGCACGCCGTCCAGTTCGAGGCGGAGGTCGAAGTGAAGACGGGAGGCGGCATGCTTCTGGATGCAGTACATGCCGCCCGGGCGGGGTGATGCGCCCTCGGGAGCCCGCCTTCGGCCGCTCCCCCCCTCGGGCTCTTCGGTCTTCGTGAAGTCGCGCTTGCGCCGGTAGGTGCGCAGCTCGCCCATCGGATCAGCTCGCCTTGCGGCGCTTGCCCTTCTGGCCCTTGCGTCCCTTGGCCTGCCCGACGCTCTGCTTGAGCAGTTCCATCATGTCCACGACCTCGCCGCTGCGCTCGCGGGGCTTCTCGCGCTTGGCGGGCGCGCTCCCCGTCTTGGCCTTCTGCTCGATGAGCTCCAGCAGGTCGTCGCGGTACTCGTCGCGGAACTGCTCCGGGGACCAGGGCTCGTCGAGCGCCGCTACGAGCTGCTCGGCGAGCTCGATCTCTTTGTCCTTGACGTCCGGCGCCTCGAGCAGGTCGTCGACGTCGAGCTCGTCCACCGCCTTGATCTCGTGGGCGTACCGCAGCAGCTCGAGCGTGATGACCTTCTCGCCGCCGATGAGCGCCGCGAGGTGCTGACGCCCGCGCATGACGATGGTCGCGACGCCGACGCGGCCGGACCGGCGCAGCGTCTCCCGGAGGATGTGGTACGCCTTCCGGCCCTGCTTGGTCGGCACCACGTACATCGGCCTCTCGAAGTACTCCGGCGGCACGTCGCCCTCGGGGATCGCCTGCACGATCTCGATCGTCTCCGTGGCCTTGACGTTCGCCTGCGCGAAGTCCTCCTGTTCGAGGACGACGAAGGTGCCCTCCTCGTACTCGTAGCCCTTGACCACGTCCTCCCAGAGGACCTCTTCGCCGGTCTCCTCGTTCACCCGCTTCTCCCGGATCGGGGAGTTGTCGCGGCGGTCGAGCTGCCGGAACCGCAGGGTGTCGCTCCGTGTCGCCGAGTACACGCTGACCGGGATGGTGACCAGCCCGAAGCTGATCGCGCCTTTCCAAAGTGGTCGTGCCATAGCTCAGGAGTGCCCACCACGGCCGTAGTGGTAACGTCGGACCCATGTCGGCGCCGCGCCGCTCAGGATGCGGGACGCCCAGGGAGGCGGGCGCTCAGGTACGCGGGCCGCTCAGGGGGAGGACTTCGCGAGCAGCACGGCGACGGCGTCCTGCGCCGCGTGCGCCCGGCCGACGTCCACGGGGCTGCCGTTCATGAGGAGCGCGAAACTGAGCGTGTGGCCGTTGGCCGTCGTCACGTAGCCGGAGAGGCTGCTGGCGGCGGCGAGCGTGCCGGTCTTGGCGCGCACGTTGCCGGCGGCGGCGGTGCCGCGCATGCGGTACCTGAGCGTGCCGTCCACGCCGGCAACGGCGAGGGAGCGCCGGAACACGGTGAAGTCCGGGCGCTTCGCCATCGCGCCCAGGATCTTGACGACCGTTCGGGCGCTGAGCTTGTTCTGGTAGCTGAGGCCGGAGCCGTCCCGGATGCGGAAGCCTTTCTCGATGCCGAGCGACTTGAGATGTCGGGCGGCGACGGCGGCGCCGGAGGCGGTGCTCCCGCCGGCGCCGAAGCCTGCGCCGAGCCCCTTGAGAAGTTCCTCGGCGAGGAAGTTGTCGCTCGGCTTGTTCATCTTCGCGAGCACGCGGGCGAGCGGAGCCGAGCGCTCCGTGTGCATGAGCAGGGCGGTGTCCGGCACGACGCCGCGCACGGGCGCATGCGGTACGCGGATACCGGCGTCGCGCAGGCGGCGGGTGAGCGATCGTGCGGTGGCGAGCGCCGGGTCCTGGACGAAGCCGCCGCCGCTCGCGGTGCTCTCGTTCAGCGTGAGGGCCGAGAGCGGCGCGCAGAAGGCGAGCACGCTCGGCCTCCAATTCGCCACCGAGCGGGCCGCGTCGAAGTAGCCTTCGTCGGCGACGACGCGGCCCGTGACGCGCGTGATGCCGAGCTTGCGCAGGCGACGCACGAAGTCCTGGATGTCGCCGGTCTTCATCGACCAGCGCCGCCGCTGAAAGGAGGCTGTCGAGAGGGTCGCGTCGCCCAGGCCGCGGAGGTAGACATTGCCGCGGACGACACCCTCCTCGTCAGGTCCCGGCGCGTCCACGAAGAGCTGGGTGCTGAAGCGGAACTCCGCCGTCCACGACGCGAGCGCGGCGGACGAGGTGACGAGCTTCTCGTTGGAGGCCGGCAGGCGCAGCGCGTCCGGCCGCAACTGGTACACGGCCCGCTTGGCCGTGAGGTCGAAGACGGCCGCCGATGTGCCCCGTCCGGACATGCCGTACCGGGCGAGGGTGGCGCTGATCCGGTCCTTGAGCGCCGCCGAGGCGACGCCCGGCACGAGGAGCAGGAGCAGGAGCAGGAGGGCCAGGCTCGTCAGAGCGACGAGCGGCCTGGCCCTGCGTGTCCCAAGAGCCCTCATGCCCACCACGGTAGCAGGACGGCGCCGCGCACGCAGCCCGGGCGTTCCCTCGGCCGGCGGGCGGCCAGGCTGCCGGTCGTGAGGCCCCGGGACCGACGGGCGAAGGGAGCGAGGAAGGGCCCTGTGGCCGTCCGCCTATTCCCAGTGCGCTGCGAACTCGCGTACCGCGGACTCCGTGAGCGGGTGCGCGGGCAGCGAACGCAGGACCTCGAGCGGCGCCGTGACGTCGTGGGAGCCGTCCAGGATGGCTTCCACGACCTGCGGCGCCGTCTTGAGGCTGGCGGCGAGGATCCGCGTCTGGCTGTCGAGCTGCTCCAGCAGCGCCGCCTGTTCCACGACGACGGCGCCGGCGGAGTGCCGTGCGGCGCGATCCACGTAGGGGATGACCCACACGCAGCCGGTCTCGTGCGCGAGCAGCGCCTGGGCGGGGGAGTACACGGCGGTGAGCGCGCAGCGGATGCCGTCCCGGCGCAGTTCCGCCGCGAGCGTGATCGCCTCGGCCGTCGCCGGCAGCTTGGCGATCACCCGGTCCGGCGCCAGCGCTGCGGCCGTCCTCGCCTGGTCGTCCATCTCCTCGTAGGTGCTGCGGGTCGGCTGATAGCAGATGGGCCCGTCCGTGAAGGCCTCGAGCAGGCGCGCGAGGTGGGCGAGCGGTTCCTTGGTCTCTCTCGCCATCAGGGCGGGGTTGGTGGTGATGCCGCGGACGAAGCCGAGTTTGGCGGCCGCAGTCGCGTCGGCCAGGGAGGCAGAGTCGAGCAGGATCGCCATGGGTCACTCCAGCTGTCGGGTGAGCAGGTCCCGGGCGGCGGAGGGCCGCCCTCCCGAACCCTCCCACCATCTCATCGACGGGGCAAGCGGACGGCGCCGCCGTAGCTCGGAGGCTCCATCGAGAGCAACACTCAACCTGTACTTAAGGGTGAAGGTTTGTCTCACGGAGGCTGCCGCATTCAGCGACGGCTTTCGCGAGGCGGCTCCTCGGGTGCAGGATGGCCAGGAAGCATCCGTCACGCACCCGGAGGAGCAGCATGTCCGTCGACGTCGATCCCGTGCGCATCATCGATACCCCCACGCAGCTGGTCCACGGACCCGGGGCGCTGGCGCGCCTCGCGGATGTGGTCGCATGCCTCGAGGTGACCAGGCCCTTGCTGATCACCGACGAGGGCGTCCTCGCGGCCGGCATCGCCGGCCGCGTCATCGACGCCCTCGGCGATCCGATCGTCTTCGCCGACGTGCGGCCGAACCCCGACATCGACCTCGTCGACCAGGCGGCGGCGCTGTACGTGGAAGAGGAGTGTGACGGACTCGTCGCCGTCGGCGGCGGCTCGCCCATGGATGTGGCCAAGGCGGTGGGTGTGGTCGCCGGGCAGGGCGGCTCGATCGCCCAGTACGAGTGGGGGCACGACCCGATCGACCGGCGCATCCCGCCGCTCGTCACGGTGCCGACGACCGCGGGCACCGGGAGCGAGGTCACGCTCTGGGCGGTGATCACCGACCCTGACCGCCGCATCAAGTTCAACGTGGGCGGCACTCCCCTGATCGCCGCGCACGCCGCCGTCATCGCCCCCGAGTTGATGCTGGGCATGCCGCCGGCCATCACCGCCGCCACGGGCATGGATGCCCTCGCCCACGCCATCGAGTGCTACACGTGCGACTACCACCAGTTCTTCAACGACGCGGTCGCCCTCCAGGCGGTCGAGTTGGTGGCCGCCTGGCTCGAGAGGGCCGTGGCCGACGGGTCGGACCTCGAGGCGCGCACGGGCATGGCGCACGCGGCCACGCTCGGCGGTCTTGCCTACGGCACCGAGAGCGCCGGCGCCGCCCACGCCATGAGCCAGTCCGCCGGCGGCGTGCACGACTGCTCCCACGGCGCGCTCACGGCGCGCCTGCTGGGGCCCGTCAGCGAGTTCAACGCACCGGCGAGTCCCGAGCGCTACGCGCGTCTCGCGCGCGGGCTCGGGGTCGACGTGGCAGGTCTTTCGCCGCTCGAGGCTGCGCACGCCGGCGTCAGGGAACTGGACCGGCTCACTGATGCGGTCGGCATCCCCACGCTGGCGGAGCTCGGCTTCTCGGAGGACGAGATCCCGATGCTCGCGCGCATCGCCTTCGAGGACCCGCAGACGGTGGGCAACCCGCGCGAGATCACCGGTCCGGCGGACTACGAGGAGATCTGGCGCGCCGCGTTCGGCCGCGGCGCCTGACATGCGCGGCGTCTGACGTGCGCCGCGCCTGATCCCGGCTGCGCTCCGTGGCTTGCCGGGCCGCACTCCTGCGGCCTGACGGAGCAGGGCGTAAGCGCCGTGCTGCTCAGCCGGCCGCGGCAGCGAGCAGCCGCCTGACGGCGGCGGCGGACTCCGCGGACAGGGCCTCGCGGGCGAGCGCCGCCGCCTCACCGGCGTCCGTCGCCCGCACCGCCTGCTTCGCGGCGGGGATCGCGACGGGGTTCATCGAGAGCTCCGAGACGCCGAGACCGACGAGCAGCGGGACGGCGAGGCGGTCGCCGGCCACCTCCCCGCAGACGGCGAGGCGGCGGCCGGTCGCGGTCGCCGCCGCCGACGCCCGTGCGATCAGCCCCAGCACGGCAGGGTGCAGCGGGTCGAAGAGCGCGGCCACGCCGGCATTGCCGCGCTCAGCCGCGAGCGTGTACTGCGTCAGGTCGTTCGTGCCCACCGAGAAGAAGTCGACGAGCGGCGCGAGCTTCTCGGCGAGCAGCGCCGCCGCGGGCACCTCGAGCATGATGCCGGTCTCCAGGTGCGCCGGGACCGGCACGCCCTCGTCCGTCAGGGACGCCCTTGCCTCATCCAGTACGGCCAGGGCCCTGCGCAGCTCATCGACGTCCGCCACCATGGGGAACATGACGCGTATCGTGCGGCCCGCAGCTGCGCGAAGGATCGCGCGGAGCTGGCGGCCGAGTTGCCCGGGCCGCGCCAGGCTGAGCCGGAGGCCGCGCAGGCCGAGGAACGGGTTGGCCTCCGGCGGCACCGCCAGATAGGGCAGCGGCTTGTCCGCGCCGGCGTCGAGGGTGCGGACCGTGAGCGGTCGGCCGCCGAGCGCATCGGCGACGGCGGCGTAGGCGGCGGCCTGCTCGCCCTCATCAGGCATGGACGCCGCTCCCTGGAAGAGGAACTCGGTGCGCAGCAGACCCACGCCGTCGGCGCCGGCGGCGACCGCCGCCGGCACGTCGTGCGGCCCGCCGATGTTGGCCTCGACGGCCACGGCCAGGCCGTCCCGTGTGACCGCGGGCCCTCCGGCAGCCGCCTGTGCTGCGGCCGCTTCACCGGCCTGCTCCTCTCGCCGCCGCGCGACTGCTGCGAGCCTCTCCGGCGAGGGCGCCACCGTGACCGTGCCGGCGTCGCCGTCCACGGCGAGCGGCGTCCCGTCCGCGACGGCGAGCAGAGCGGCGCCGGCGCCGGCCACGACCGGCACGCCGAGGGCGCGGGCGAGGATCGCCGCGTGGGAGGTGGCGCTGCCGCCGGCCAATGCGATCCCCGCCGTCCTGGCCGTGTCCAGGTCGGCGACATCGGCCGGAGAGAGATCCTGCGCGACCAGGATGCCCTCCGGCGAGGGATCGCCGGTCGCCTCGCTGCCCGCGAGGTGGCGGAGCACGCGGGCGCCGAGGTCCCGGAGGTCCTCGGCGCGGGCGCGCTGGTACGGATCCTCAAGCGCCTCCCAGTCACGCGCCGCCGCGTTCACGGCTTCGGCCCACGCGCGCGCCGCCGGCTCCCCCCGCGTGAGGACCGCCTCCCGCGCCGCCTCCAGCAGTGCCTCGTCGTCGAGCAGCAGCAGGTGGGCGTCGAGGATGGCCGCGTCGTGCTCGCGCGTGCGCAGTGCAAGCGACGCCCGGGACCGCTCGACCTCTCCCGCGGCGGCCCGGAGTGCCGACTGGAGCGCGGCCCACTCCGTCGAGGGGTCCTCCGCCGGCGCGTCGAGCGGTCCCGGTACGGCTCGGTGCAGCCGGCAGGCCGGGCCGGCGGCCACGCCCGGCGAGGCGGCGATACCGGTGAGGACGGCACCGGCCGGCGGCGGCTCCGCCGTAGCCGTCGCCGCATCGTCGTCTGTCTCGTCTCGTGTCTCTCGTCGGTCCTCCGCCGGTCTCAGTCCGATACGTTCCGTGGCTTCGTCGCTCGCCGAGTCCGGTCGCGGATCGCCGAACGAGTCCTCCGCCAGCCGCCGGATCGCGTCCAGCGCCTGTGACGCCTGTGGCCCGTGCGCCGTCACGACCAGCTCGTCACCGAGCCCCACGCCGAGCGTGGCGACGCCGGTCAGGCTCCGCGCGCTGACGGGGCCGCGGCCGAGCGTCCCGTTCGCGACCGTCACGACGGCGTCATACTCGGCCGCGGTGCGCACCAGCAGTGCGGCCGGGCGCGCGTGGATGCCGAGCGGTGTGCGCACCGTCAGTCGGATCGTCTCACCGCTCGGCGCGAGAGCCTGGTCGCCGGCCGGCGCTGCCCGGTCATGCCCGGCGCCGGCCGGCGCCCCCTCTCGGTCCCCCGGAACGAGTTGCGCCGTCTTTCCCTCAAGCCCGGCGCGGGCAGCGGCGGCCACCGACTCCAGAGGTTCGCCCAGCGCGGCCGCCACCCCGGCCGCCACGGCTCCCTCTACGAGCGGGGCCTCCGTGAGCAGCACCTTGTCGCGCTGCTCCGCCTCGAGGAGGTCGACGGCCAGCTCGGCAGAGAGGACGGCGCTGCCGAGGTCCATGAGTACGAGCACACCGTCGCCGGACCATACGTCCTTGATCGCCGTCAGCACTCTGGTGGCGTCCGTTCCGAGCGCATCGCCGGGCTCGTCCAGCCCGCCGGCCGCGCCGATGCGGACCTCCGATCCGGCCATCTGCGCGGCCAGCTCGACGACGCCCTCGGCAAGCCGGGCGCTGTGGCTGACGACGACGAGTCCGACCACGATGGTCAGTCCGTCCCGGTGGTCGCTCCACCCCCGCCCAGCACCCGAGCGGCGGCCTCGAGCAGCAGCCAGGAGCTCGTGGCGCCGGGATCCTGGTGGCCGGCGCTCCGCTCGCCGAGGTAGCTGGCGCGACCCTTGCGGGCGACGAGCGGGACCGTCGCACGCATGCCCTGCGCGGCGGCGTTCGCGGCTGCCCTCGCCGCCGCCGAGGTCTCCGCGCCGCCCTGGGCGGCGGCGCGCAGCGCCCCAACCACCGGCAGCAGCGCGTCCACCATCGTCTTGTCGCCGGCCTCCGCCTTGCCGCGCCGCTGGACGCCTGCCACGCCGGCCGCGACGACCTCTGCCCACTCGGCCGTCGTGAGCGCGGCGCGGTCGCCCGCCGCCTTGCCCATCTCGAGGAACAGGGTGCCGTACAGCGGGCCCGCGGCGCCGCCGACGGTCGAGACGAGCGTCATGCCGACCGTCTTGAGCAGCGGGCCGAGCGGCGCTTCTTCGGAGGCCGCTCTGGCGTCCGCGCCGATCGCCGCGGCCGGCAGCTTCGACATCACCGCCTGCATGCCGCGATCCATGTTGACGCCGTGATCGGCGTCCCCGATGGCGGCGTCGAGCTCGGTGAGCTCGTCACGGCGGGCGGCGACATCGGCGGCGAACTCGCGCAACCAGGCCGTGACGGCGGCGGCGTCGACGGCGCCCTCGCTCGTCCGGCCTGCGCCCCCGGCGCTCACGCGCCCCACCTCAGTCCAGGCGTGTCGACTGGGGCGTCCCACAGCCGCGTCAGCTCCTCGTCGAGCTTGAGGAGGGTGATCGAGCAGCCGGCCATATCCAGGGAGGTGGCGTACGAGCCGACGAGATTGCGGGCGATCGTGATCCCCCGCTCCTGGAGGAAGCGGTGCAGTTCCGCGTAGACCACGTAGAGCTCCATCAGCGGCGTGCCGCCCATGCCGTTGACGAAGGCGAGCACCCGGTCGCCGTCGCCGAACGGCAGGTCCCCGACCACGGCGCCGGCCAGCGTCTCCACGACGTCGCGGGCGCTCGCCAGCGGCCGCCGCTCGCGCCCGGGTTCGCCGTGGATGCCCACGCCCACCTCCATCTCGTCGTCGCCGAGCTCGAAGGTGGGCCGTCCGGCCATGGGCGTGGTGCACGACGTGAGCGCCACGCCCATGCTCCGGCTCTGGTCGGCCACCGTGTGGCAGAGGCCGGCCACCGCTTCGAGGGGCCGGCCTTCCTCAGTCGCGGCGCCGCAGATCTTCTCGGCCAGCACCGTGGCGCCGACGCCGCGGCGGCCCGCCGTGTACAGGCTGTCCTCCACGGCGACGTCGTCGGCGATGACCACCTGCTCCACAGTGATCCCTTCCTCCCGGGCGAGGTCCGCGGCCATCTCGAAGTTCATGACGTCGCCGGTGTAGTTCTTGACGATGAAGAGCACGCCGCCGCCGCCGTCGACGCCCTTGGCGGCCTCGAGCATCTGATCCGGCGTGGGCGACGTGAAGACTTCGCCCGGGCAGGCCGCATCCAGCATGCCCGGGCCCACGAACCCCCCGTGCAGCGGTTCGTGGCCGGACCCACCGCCCGAGACGAGCGCCACCTTGTCGGGCACCGGGGCGTCGCCGCGCGCGATCCAGTGCGGGTCGGTGTGCACCACGAGGCGGCCGGCGTGTGCCAGGGCGATACCGGTCAACTCCTCCCTGACGACGTCCTCCGGGCGGTTGACGAGCTTCTTCATCGCATCCCTCCAGCTGCGGCCGCCGGGACTCCCGGCGGCGACACGGTCACTCGACCATCGTTCGCCGTGAACCTCGCCGCGTCAAGGCGTCAGACCCCCGCGATCCTCGCAGGGCCGCCAGCCCGCGCGAGGGCGACCTCGATCTGTCGTCGTGAGCGCCGGCGTTCACCTGCCGGATGTGGAACCACGACGTGTCCTTGAGGAGCGCCTGCAGGAAGACCACGTCGTTGCGCCGTCGGCCGGCGATCTCGATGTCCTTCTTCGGCCACAGATCGTAGTAGCCGGGCTCGTCCCTGCAATCGATAAGGCGTCGTGCATGCGGGTCCAGCAGTCTCTTGAGCCCGACGGACAGCGGAAGCAGTGCATCGTCCTTGACGTCCATCGCTTCTCCGGGTGGTACGACGTCGACGGTGAAGCGGTGTACCCGTACTCGAATAGCGTAGACTGTCGGTGTCCATGCTCTTGAACCTGAAGTTAAGACCTTGTACTGGAGGCGCGTCATGCCGCGTGCTGAGAAGTCCTACAAGCTGATCCCTGCCGACATCCCCCCGATCACGAGGGCCGGGGTGTACGCGGAGATCGTCGCCGATTTCGTCGCATCCGACCTGGATACGGCGCTGGTGGAGCTGCCGGGGCGCAAGGCGAACTCCCTCAACGTCGGGTTGCGCAAGGCCGTCACCGCGTCGGGGGCGAAGGTCAAGGTCGCCATGCGCGGCGGCCAGATCTATCTGCAGAAGACCTGAGGAGTGACGCGGCAGGGCCGGCGCCGGAAGCCGGCGCCGGCCCTGCCGCGGGCGTGTGACGGGCGGCCCGCCGCCGCTCCACGGAAGCGGCGGGCCGCCCGCTCCCTGATGCTCGCCGCCGCCGGCCTCAGGCGCCATGGGACCTGCGTCCATGCCGTCCGTGGCCGCCGTCTCAGTCCGGGCTCGGCGAGCGCGAGTCCGCCGGCAGGTAGACTGGTCGTCATGACTTCCGGTTCCTTCTCGCCCGCCCCCGGCCTGCTCGCGCGCACCTTCCGGTCGCTGCGCGTCTACAACTTCCGCCTCTTCTTCTTCAGCCAGGTCATCTCCATGAGCGGGACCTGGATGCAGTCCGTGGCGCAGAACTGGCTGGTGCTCAGCCTCACCGACAGCGCCGTCGCCCTGGGGGTCACGGTCGGCTTCCAGTTCGGGCCGGTCCTGCTGTTCGGGGCGTGGGGAGGGACGCTTGCGGACAGAGTCGACAAGCGCCGCCTGCTCATGGGGACGCAGACCGCCGCCGCCGTCCTGG
>JAAZAR010000145.1 GCA_012514235.1 Actinomycetota bacterium | reverse complement strand
GCGGCAGACGCTCAGCCATCTGCCGAAGAAGAAGGTCACGGTCCAGTATCCGGAGGAGCGCATCGCGCTGCCGCCGCGCAGCCGCGGCCTCTTCCGCGTGGCTATCGACCCGTCCAGCGGCGAGCCGCGCTGCCGGTCCTGCACCCTCTGCGAGAGCAACTGCCCGGTGCAGGTCATCCGCGTCAACCACACGAGCAAGTACCGCCTGCCGGTGCCCAACGCCGCGCGCATCGCCGAGGCCCGCCTGGCGGCGCAGCAGGGCGTCGACCTCAGGGAACTGCAGCCGGTGCTCGACGACTACTGCGAGCACGGCACCGGCCTCATCGCGATGCTCCAGAACACGCAGGACGTCTACGGCTACCTGCCGCGTGCCGCCCTCCAGGAGATCAGTCTCCAGACGGGCGTCTCGCTCAGCCAGATCTACGGAGTCTCGAGCTTCTACAACCAGTTCCGGCTCTCGCCCGTGGGCGAGTACATCATCGACGTCTGCCACGGCACCGCCTGCCACGTCGCAGGGGCGGTGCAGATCACCGAGGCTCTGGAGGAGGAGCTCGGCATCGCCGACGGCAAGACGACCAGCGACATGAAGTTCACCCTGTCGTCGGTGGCCTGCATGGGCGCGTGCTCCCAGGCGCCCGTCATGCGCATCGGCGACCAGACCTACGGCGGCCTCACCCCTGACAGCACGCGCAAGATTATCCGCGACCTCATGGCAGAGGTCGGCGGCACGAAGGGGTGAGCAGAGGCACCATGACTGACGAGATCACGACCCCGCACCCTGACGACGCCCGCAACGTGAGCGTGAGCGCACGTCCGGACGGCGGCTGGACCGTCAAGGTCTGCGCCGGCACCGCCTGCGTGTTCGCCGGCTCCATGGCCGTCTACGACGCCTTCATCCAGGAGATCCGGGATGCCGGGCTCGCCGACCAGGTCGAGGTCAGCATCATCGGCTGTCACGGCCTGTGCTCCATGAGCCCGGTCACGGTGCTCAGCGACGACACGCTTTACGGCCACCTCAAGCCGAAGGACGTCGGCAAGGTCGTCGAGGAGCACCTGAAGGGCGGCCAGCCTGTCGAGCGCTTCCTCTACAAGGACGAGCAGACGGGTGCGCGGATCCGCGATTGGCACGACATCGGGTTCTACAAGGCGCAGACGCGCATCGCGCTGCGCGACGTCGGCGTGATCAACCCGGAGAGCATCGACGAGTATCTCGCGCAGGGCGGCTACGAGGCCGCGCGCAAGGCGCTCGGCGAGATGACCCCCGAGCAGATCATCGAGGAGGTCACCGACTCGGGCATCCGCGGCCGTGGCGGCGCCGGGTTCCCCACCGGCGTCAAGTGGAAGTTCGCGAACCAGAGCAAGAGCGACGAGAAGTACCTCATCTGCAACGCCGACGAGGGCGACCCCGGCGCGTTCATGGATTGCTCCATCCTCGAGGGCGACCCGCACGCGGTGATCGAGGGCATGCTCATCGGCAGCTACGCCATCGGCGCGCACGAGGGCTACGTGTACGTGCGCGCCGAGTACCCGCTCGCCGTGAAACGGCTCACCAAGGCCATCGCCGACGCGGAGGCGCGAGGGTTCCTCGGCCGCGACGTGTTCGGGACCGGCTGGGAGTTCAACCTGCATCTCAAGCTCGGCGCCGGCGCCTTCGTCTGCGGCGAGGAGACGGCGCTCATCGCTTCCATCGAGGGCAAGCGCGGCATGCCGCGCACGAGGCCGCCGTTCCCCGCCGTGAGCGGCCTCTGGGGCAAGCCCACCAACATCAACAACGTCGAGACGTTCTCCAACATCCCGTGGATCGTCAAGCACGGCGCCGAGGCCTACAACAAGCTCGGCGCCGAGACCAGCCGCGGCACCAAGGCGTTCAGCCTGGCCGGCAAGCTGGTCAACGGCGGCCTCGCCGAGGTGCCGATGGGCACGAGCCTGCGGCAGATCATCTTCGACGTCGGCGGCGGCATCAAGGACGGCAAGAAGTTCAAGGCCGTGCAGCTCGGCGGTCCCTCCGGCGGCTGCGTGCCCGCCTCGCTGCTCGACACGCCGGTCGACTACGAGTCGCTGGCCGCGACCGGCGCCATCGTCGGCTCCGG
>JAAZAR010000124.1 GCA_012514235.1 Actinomycetota bacterium | reverse complement strand
TTCCTCACGCTGCAGTTCGACGAGCACCAGAACGACGCCGGAGCCATGACGCGCTGCGAGGCGTACCTGGACAGCAAGGGCTTCCTGCGCTGGTGGTCACAGGACGCGGCCGACGAGGCGCGCGAGTGCAGGGAGGAGATGGCGGGTGCCGTCTAAGGCCGAACACGTGAGCGACGAGAAGATCGCCCGCGCCATCCGCGAGAACGGTCTCGAGGGGCGCCGGCTCTACCTTCCGCAGATGCCCTACGGCGGCACCTACCTGCTGGCCGCCGCCATCCGCTCCATCGGGTTCGACGCCTGGCCGGTGAGCGATTCCGACGCCCGCACGCTGGAGCTGGGCGGGCGCATGACGTCGGGCGACGAGTGCTACCCACAGAAGATCGTCCTCGGCGATCTGCTGCGCATCATCGAGGACGAGGGCCGCGACCGCGTCGCGTATCTCATGCCGTCGGCCAACGGACCGTGCCGGTTCGGACAGTACCTGCACCTCATCAGGACCAAGCTCGACGAGCTCGGGTATGGTGACGTGCCGGTCATCAGCATCACGTCCAACGACGGGTACGCCTCGATCGGCGACTACTCGATGGACCTCGTCCGGACCGCCTGGCGGGCCGTTCTCGCCCAGGACATCCTCATGAAGCTGCTGCTCAAGACGCGGCCGTACGAGCGCGAGAAGGGCTCCACCGACCGCGCCTACCTGCAGAGCCTGGAGGAGGTCGGCGAGGCCGTGAGCCGGCAGCGCGTCTCGCACAAGGAGCGCCTCGAGGCCATCCTCGCGGCTCTCGTGCGCGCACGCGACAGGTTCCGCGCGCTCCCGGCCGACTACGACGCCTCCCGTCCGCTCATCGGCGTCGTAGGCGAGATCTTCTGCCGGCACAACACTTTCTCCAACTTCGACCTCATCCGTGTGGTCGAGGAGCAGGGAGGGGAGTGCTGGCTGTCGGACATCGGCGAGTGGGTCTGGTACACGGACGACGAGCAGCGCCGCCGCCTCACCGAGCAGGGCAGGCGGTTCGGCAAGGACAACACGGTCCGGTACATCAAGAGCGTGATCATGCGCCGCGACGAGCACGCTCTCTACGGACCGTTCGGCGAGGACTTCGTCGGCTACGAGGAGCCGCACGACGTGCGCGAGGTGCTCGAGCTGAGCAAGCCGTACCTGCCCTACACCGGCGCCCTGGGCGAGATGGTGCTGAGCAGCGGCAAGTCCATCTACATGTACGAGAAGGGCGCCGACGGCATCATCGACATCAGCCCGTTCACGTGCATGAACGGCATCGTCACCGAGGCCGTGTACCCGAAGCTCTCGCGCGACCTGGACGACATGCCGATCCGGGTCTTCTACTTCGACGGCACCCAGGGCGACCTGGAGCGCGACGTCGGGATCTTCATCGAGCTGGCGCGCACCTACCAGCGCCGCAAGAAGAAGGTGCGGCGCTACCCGGCCTGCTTCGGCGGCTGACGCCCGCTGCCGGCGCGCATCGCAGCCGGTCGCACTCTCGGGTCACGCACGGTCCGTTCTCCGCACGCGTGCGTGCACGGGGCGGACGTCGGGATGAAGCGGGGGAGGGTGAAATGGGCGAGGGCCCCTCACCTGTCATCCCCGGCGTACGGGGCCGGAGCCGGGGAGATGAGGGGCCCTTTGTCTACCGGTTGCGACGCAGGGGGACGTCGCTCTCGGGACGGAGCGTGTCAGTGGTCCGCGATCAGCGACCGATCCAGCGGTCGCTGCCGGACACGTCGTACATGGTGTCGATCGGCACGTTGAGGTGGCCGCGGGCATCGCCAGAAGGCGTGCTGAGCACCGAGCCTGTGCCCTCGAAGAACCGATGAATCGACCTGAAGATGCGATTCTGCATGGTGCTCACCCCTTCCGGGTCAGTGTCCGTCGCGGTCGGCGTCGAACGTCTGGTCGTCGAGCATGAAGTCCTTGCCGCGGAGCGGGCCGCGGACGCCCTGGGGGGCAGTCGTGAAGCTGGTCATCGCCCTTCCGACGATCCGCTTGATGCTGAGGATGCTGGTGGCCATGTGCTGCTGCCCTCCTTTGTGTGGTCGATAATTCACTTCTTTTGTGTTCTGTGGCACAAAGTATATGTCCGCTCCTCTTTTCTGTCAAACGCAAGAATGCCCGTTTGCCGGGCGGTGAGACCTGACGAACGTCAAGGGCGGGGCGGCGCCGCGATGGGTACGTAGACGGGCAGAGACCCGTCCGACAGAGGAGGACAGCATGGAAGCCCAGCAGCCGGTCGTCGCCGATCTGGATGCCATGGTGGACGTGGCCCAGAGCGGCATCGTGAGCAAGTCGATAGTCGAGAACGAGCACCACAAGATCATCCATTTCACGCTGGCCGCGGGTCAGGAGCTGAGCGAGCACACGGCGAGCGTGCCGGCCGTGATCCAGGTGCTGCGCGGCGAGGGCACCGTGGCGCTGGGCGGGGAGGAGCACGAGGCTCGGCCGGGGATGCTCTACTACATGCCGGCCGAGCTCAAGCACGCCGTGGTGGCGCGCGAGGACCTCGTGTTCCTCCTCACGATGTTCAGGACGTGAACGGCAGCCGGACCCTCGTGACGTACTCGTCCGGCGGTACGTCGTCCGCGCGCGTCACCTCGTAGACCTCCTCGACGGGTCCGCAGGCCCTCCACCCGTCGGCGGCGCAGGCGGCGGTCACCGTCTCCCACACGGCGTCCATCTGGTCGTGAGGACCGCGGTGGACCGTCTCGAGGGCGCGGCGCGGCGGCAGCCACTCGCCGCGCGCCTCTCCGAGCGCCGCGGGGAACGGGGCGCCGGGCGGCAGGACGACGCCGATGACGACTTCGTAGTCGGCGTCCGCATCCATCCCCGCGTAGTCGTGGAAACGGGCGGCCATGGGGCCGATGGTCTGGAGGCCCGCCGCCGCTGCCAGTCCACGCAGCCGGCGCATGTCCGCGCCGATGCCGGCCAGCGGTCCGCGGCGGCGCAGCGTCACCACCGGCTGCGCGGGAAGGTCGACGACGTCCACCGGGCGGGTCATGCCTCCAGCGTAGCGGGCCGGTGGCCGTCACGCCACGTGTGCGCGGCGAGCCGTTGCGCCGCACGGCGCCGTCACGCCACGTGCACGCGGCCTCCCGAGACGCTGACCAGGCCGTCGCGGCGGAGGGCGGCGATCACCACGTCCGCCTCCTCGCCGGATAGGCCCAGAGCCGCCGCGAGCTCGGCGGCGGTCTGCGGGCCGTGCTCGAGGAGGCGTCGCAGCAGGCCCGCGCGCTTCTGCCGCCGCGAGCCCTCGAAGGCGCTCTGTCGCGTCCGTGGGGCGATGCCCGTGGAGTGCGCCGTCAGCACCAGTGAGCCGTAGTCCATGAGCGCGTTGTGCCAGTCGCGGCTGCGGCCGCGCGGCAGGACGGCGTCGGCGACCGCCTGAAGGGCGGCCGCGCCGAGGTCTTCGGGCAGCCGGAGTTCGTGCGTGAGCACGCGGCGCACGTTGGCGTCGACGGCCGCAAGGTCGTCGTTGTGGGCGAAGATGAGGACCGCCCGGGCCGTGTACGGGCCGATGCCGGGAAGCGCGCGCAGCCCCTCCGTCGTGCGCGGCAGCTCGGCGCGGCCGCCGCGGGCCGACGCCACGGCGGCGGCTGCGCAGGCCTGCAGGCGCCGCGCCCGGTTGTTGTAGCCGAGGCCCTGCCAGCGCCGCAACACGTCGACGAGCGGCGCCGCCGCGAGGCTCTCCAGGTCCGGCCACGCGCGCAGCCACTCTTCGTAGCGCGGCACGACCCGGGCCACCTGCGTCTGCTGCAACATGACTTCGCTCACGAGGATGGCGTACGGGTCCGTGGTGCGGCGCCACGGCAGGTCGCGGCGGTTGCCCGCGTACCAGTCGAGCAGCCGCCGCTGCAGGGCGCGTGCGCGTCGCGGGGAGGGGAGGGGCGGGTCGGCCGGGGGAGTCACGTGTCGCTGGCGGTCGGCTCCATCATGCTGAGCGTACCAGAAGCGGCCTGACCCGAAGATCCGGGGAGGCGAGGGTCCCGCTCGTGCGGCGGGTCGGTAGCTTGGAGGGCCGACGGCCCGTCCGGTGCGGCGAAGGGAAGAGGCGGGGCGGCCATCGGCCGCCCCGCCTCTCGCTTGTCCCGTGTCGGGCGGACTCTCAGCTCACGGTGGACTCTCAGCTCACGGTGACCAGAGGATAGAGGTCCTCGATCTGGTCGCTCGCCTCGTTGAGCTGCTCCGTGAGCACGTCGATGCGGTCGCGAAGGTCGTCCTCCTGCACCTGCAGGTGCTGCCTCAGGAGTCCGAGCGCGCCGGTCTCGTCCCCGTCGAGCACGGCCTCGTACTCGGGCTTGAGGTTCTGGTACTTCGCGAGGTGTCCCTGGGCTCCCCAGCAGACGTGGTAGTAGGTGGGCCGGTGCTGCTGCAGGATCTTCTTGAACACCGGCTCGCTGAAGCTGGTGCCGTACCACATGAGGCCGGTCGCCCCGATCTCGGCGGCGGCCGTGTCGTAGTCCGGCGTCGCCGCCTCGAGGGCGTCCACCGCCGACCGCATGTGGAAGATGTCGCGCGACACCTGGTCGAACGGGTGGGTGGTGTTGTCCAGCCAGTCGAGCGACGTGAAGCTCGTGTTGATGAGCTTCTCGATGCGCATGAGCTGGGCGTTCGCAGCCGACCGATGCGCCGCCGGGATGTGGCTGGCGACGACGTCGTAGACGGCGGTGGTCGTGGCGAACCGCTCGATGGCCGCGTCGAAGTCGCGGGAGGCGGCCGGGGTCACGGTGCCGGCGATCACCTCGCGCACGGTCAGAGCAGCATCTCCCTCGACGACCGGCGCCTCGAGCGCCGCCTCCAAGCCCGCGGACCGGGTGGCCAGCTTGTACGGCAGGAGACCCTTGTCGAGCTTCTTCGCCACCCGGAACTGGAACTTGGCGATATCGCGGAAGAACGGCCAGCTGATGAGCGAGGCCGTGTCGTACTGCGTGTGGTAGGTAGTGGTCTTGTACACGCCGCTGTAGTCGTTGTCCTGGGACCAGAACGAGACGCTGGGCACGCCGGCGGCCGTGAAGGTCCACTGGTCGTTCCAGCACCACGGCTCTCCGATCACCGACGGCTCCGTCCCGTTGCGGGTGAGCCTGAGGTCGCCGCTCGCGTCGAGCCGCTCCTCGATCATGGGCGTGAGCTCAGGGCTGGCGAGCATCCACAGGTTGCCGTTCTTGTAGCCCACGATCTCGGTGTTGAGCATGCCGGCGATCCGGCCCGCCCATGACGGGTGCCTCTGGGTGATGAAGTGCCAGGCGCCGACGCACCAGTCGTACCAGCTGTTGGTGATCCCGTACTCTTCCGCAGTGGTGCTCAGGAAGACCATGGTGCGGGCGGGCTTGTAGTGGCTCATCTTCATCGCCTTGGCGATCACGAGAGTCGTGACCACGGACGACGCGTTGTCCAGGCCTCCTGCGAACCACGCGTCGTGATGGCCGCCGAAGACCACGTATTCGTTCTTCTTGGTCTTGCCCTTGATCTTGCCCACCACGTTGTAGCCCATCCCGCCGTCCTCGATGAGGGTCAGCGGGGCCTTGAGCTTGACCGTCGCCCGGACGGGGCCGACGCCGAGCGCCTCCTTGAGCGTGTCGCCGTGCTTCCACGGGAGCCAGACCATCGGCGGCGCCGAGAGGTCGGTCTCGGCGTCGAACGCGGCGAGAGCATTGGGCAGGCCGAAGTAGCCGGGCCAATCGGGGTTGTACGTGAGGATGACGGCGGCGGCGCCGCGGAGCCCTGCCTCCATGTTGGGGATGCCCATCCACCACATGTCGCTCTCGAAGTCGACGACGACGACCTTGCCCCGTACGTCGCCTACGGCGTCGAACGCGCCCGCGCTGCCGCTCCAGGGACCGTTGACGAGGTCGACGTCCTTGACGTACACGACGTCACCGGTCACGCCTTTCGCGGGCGTGCCCACGCCGCCTCCGAAGCCGGTCGCCTTGTAGGTGATGGGATTCGAGAAGCCGAGGCCGGTGAGTGTGACGCTGGCGCTCTTGAAGTCCCACTCGTCGACGGGCACGCCCTCGAGCGTCACGCCGGAGAGGCCCATCTTGCGCATCTCCGCCGCGATCCAGCGGGCGCAGGCGTCGTCAGAGGCGGTGCCGCCGGAGCGGTAGCCGAGCGGATTGCCCTTGAAGCTGATGCACTTGTTCTCCATCTTCTTGGCCCAGCCGGAGGAGATGAGCTTGTTCATCGCCTGGTCGAAGCTCATCGCCTGGGCGGCGGCCGGCAGCGTCAACAACAGCAGCGAGACGAGCAGGAG
>JAAZAR010000133.1 GCA_012514235.1 Actinomycetota bacterium | reverse complement strand
TCGCGCTCGGTGCATGTCTCCTTGGTAGAAGGCGGCATGCGCCTGTAGTGCCTGCGCTCTGAATGCTTCACGAGGGTCTGCGTGGACCAGCAACTTCTCCGCCTCTCTTGATGCTGCTCTTGCGGCGTCCCAGCGCCTCATGTCCAGAGCCGAAGAGAGGAGACTCAAGAGAGTGTGCAGACGCTGAGCGTCGGTATCTGCGCACGCAAGAGCGCGATAGCAGGTCCTCATGCTCTCCAGGGAATCGCCCGCCCAGAACTGCGCCCACTCCAGGATGGACAGCGCCTGGTACACCTGGTCACCTTCAGAGGCCGACAGGGAGGCTACCGCGCGCTGCATGCTGGCGAGCGCTCGATCGAAGTGGCCGATGCGAGTGTCAAGAACTGCGGACACAACGAGAGCCCACGCATCACCGCCTGCGCCATTCGGTGCAAGTCTGTTGACCCAGACACGCAACTGCTCAGTCGGCAGGCTCTCGAGGAGGGCCTCCCCGCCGCGCGCGATCACGGCGAGGGCCAGCTCGAGTTCGTTGGCGGCAAGCAGCAGTTCGACGGCGCTGGATCTGTCGTCGCAGGCCTCCAGGGCGACGGCTGTCTCGCGCTGGAGGGCCTTGAATGCGGTTTCGCCCTGCTCCTGCACGAAACGCTGCCTCAGGAAGTCCCTCAGGAGGTTGTGGTAGCGATACGCCCCTTCGCGTCCGGCGTCGAAGGTGAACACGTGGTTGCGGGCAAGGAAGTGAAGATGGCGAGACGCGCTGCTCTCGTCCAACAGGCGCTCGGCGAGCTCCACGCTGACGTAGTCGAGGCAGCACGTACGGAGCAGGAAGCCTTGGACCTCGGTGGACTGCCGCTGGAAGACCTGCTCAGCCAGATAGGAGAAGACGTCGCCTCGTAGTCGAGGATCGCCCAGAGCGACCTCGAGAGAGGCGACGTCCAGCCAGGCGAGCGCCATGCCGGCGAGCACGACGCTCGCCGGCCAGCCCTCGGTCAGCGACAGGAGATGGCGGACGTGCTCGGGGTCGTGGCGCTTGTTGGATCGCTGTGCAAGGACGTCCGCGACCTGCTCTTCGTCGAACAGGAGAAGCTGGCGCGAGATCCGCGCGAGCTGTCCGACAAGCCGCAGCTTCTCGAGCTGGAACGTGGGCTCATAGCGACTGAGGACGACGAAGTGCATCGACGCCGGGCAGTTGTCGAGCAGGTAGTCGAGTACCTCGTCCATCGCCGGCGCGTCCATCGTCTCGTGGTAGTCGTCCAGGGCGAAGTGATCCTCCCCGGTGACGACCTCGTCGCATTCTGAGCAGAATCGGGCCGCGAGGGCTTGTGGGGGAACGTCGAGCACGGGACCTGATTCGAGTTCACTGAGCAGTTCCTCACCGAAGCCGGCGTACAGCCGGCGGACAGCCCGGGTCATGGCGGCGAGGAAGGCGAGCGGGTCACGATCGAGGACGTCCAGCTTGTACCAGACCGTCCGGCGGCCGGAAGCGTCCAGCGCAGCTGCGGTCGTCGTGGTCTTGCCGTAGCCTGCCGGAGCGCACACCACGGTGAGCCGACGTTGGAACGCGTCGCCGAACACCTCGAGCGCATCGGGGCGAAGACTCACGTGGTCGAGTCGAGGCTGGGCGTACTTGGCCTCGATCGCCACTCGTCTTGCCCTCTGGGTCTCCACGCGCGCCCCCGTGACGCAGTCGTAGGGAGGCCACTATAGCAACGATAGGTCCACTCGGTCTGCCGGATGACGGCCGCGAGGGTGGACGATTGCCCTGAGCGACGATGCGGGGCCGGGACAGGATCCATGGAAGGTCCCGGCTCGGGCGGTCCGCCGACCGGCATCTGTCCGGCGCGGCGATGCTACTGTAGAGTCGCCGCAGCCATGACCCATGGCACCCCTGAGGACACCCTTGCCGATGGAGGTGGTCGGATGCACACCACAAGCCGCGCCGAGGCCGGCGCGTGAGCGACCCGAATCGGACAGACGCATGAGCGGCCTGGGAATGGAGGTCACCGGTCCTCTCACCGTCCGAGAGCTGGTGGAGGAGTCCGGCCTGGGGCTCACTGCGGTGACCGGCGGCGTCGGCCTCGAGCGAGTCATCAAGGGAGTGCACTTCTCCGATGCCGAGGATCCGGTCCCGTATCTGACCAGCGAGAGCGTACTCATCAACTCGGGACGCACGTGGTGCCACGACCCACAGTTGGGCATGTGGCTCATCGACAGGATCGCAAGCATCGATACGGCCGCTCTGGTCATCGGGCTCGGGCACTTCATGGACGAGGTCCCCGCGGAGGTGGTCCGCCGCGCCAGGGGCATCAAGCTGCCGATCCTCACACTCCCGGCGGGGGGCAAGACGCGCGAGGTGCTGGCCTACGTGTACCACGCACTCGCCTCCAGCGACCTCCATCGCCTGCGTCGCACCGTGGCCATGCAGAACGACCTCCTCGACTTGCTGGTGGCCGAGGCGGGCATCGACGAGCTGCTCGCCAAGGTCTCCTCGCTCCTCCGGCTGCCGATGCTGCTGCTGGACGGCACGGGGGCCGTGGTCACGGCGTATCGCGTCACGGAGTCCCGACGGCGGGCGCGCGAGGTGTGGGAGGCCTGGAGCGAGCTCACGGATGGGAATGCTCTCGGCATGGTCGAGGCAGGTGGGGCACGGTACTTCTGCCGGGAGGTTGTGCTCTACGGCAAGGTGGAGCGACTCATCGTGGCTCTTGCGGCTCCGAGGTCGGGCTCGGTGTTCGTGGACATGGCACTCTCGTTCCTGCAGCGACTGATCGCTCTGGACCTGCTCAAACGTCGTGACGAGATCGTGGCCACCCGTCGCCTGCGCCGCCGCCTGCTGCGGGACCTCCTCACGGGCGGCGCCGCCGAGGACGAGTTGACCGCCTTGGTCGCCGAGCACGGCGTGGATCTGAGCAGGCCCTGGCGGGTGGCCGTCTGCGAGTTCGGCCACCGCCAGGGCCGTCGCGGCGCCGAGCTCGAGGACGCTGTCGTGGAGGCGGTCGACACGTTCTGCGGGAATCGCCTCATCGCCTTCCTCAGCCGGCCGCGGCAGACGTCGGTGGAGGTCCTGGTGCCGGACGGCCATCCGTCAGTAGGGGACGGCAGCGCCCGAGCCCTGCTGCTCGGCCTGAAGGAGCACGCCGCCGGGGAGCCCTACGAGGTCGGGCTCGCCATCGGCGTCTCCGCCTCACACCGTGGGGCGGGGGCCGGCCCAGCGGCGCTTCACGAAGCCAGCGACGCCAGAGCGGCCGCGCTGCGCGGCGCGGATGCGGCCGGTCTCGTGCTGTTCGAGGAACTGAGCGCCCGGTTCCGCCTGCTGCAGGGGCAGAGCACCGACGTCCTCGTGGACATGGCTCGCCGCACGGTCGCCCCGCTGCTCGAGTACGACGCCCGTCGACACACGCATCTGCTCGACACGCTGCGCACGCTGATGGACAACCACTACGCGGTGCGCCCCACCGCCGAGGCGTTGTTCATCCACAGGAACACGCTGCAGAAACGGCTTCGTCGCATCGAGGCGCTGCTGGACGTTGATCTCACCGACATCGACGACCTGACGGAGTTGTACTTGGGGCTGCGGGCCCTGCAACTCGTCGGCGAGGCCAAGGTGCTGGCTGAGCCGGGCGGGCAGCAGATCAGCGCGGGGGAGTAAGGGCGAGCTCGATGGCCTCGGCGGGCGTGGATGCCCGCCGCACGCCGTCGAGCTCGCCGCCCCCCGGCTGCTCGATCCGCCAGGTGTCGAGCAGGATGACGCGGCGGTTCAGGCTGCGCGCCAGGCCGATCTCGCTGAGCGTGCCCCAGGCGCCGCCGAGGGCGATGACGACGTCGCCGCTGGCCACCACGCCCAGATTGCGGGCGTGGCCGATGGCGCTGCAGACGGTGTAGGTGAGGTCCGGGGCGGCGCACCTTCGATCGTCCTCCGGGAGGATCCCGATGCTGACGCCGCCCCTGCGCCGCGCGCCGCGCGCCACGGCTTCCATCACACCCTCGCGGCCTCCGCAGACCACGATGAGGCCGCGATCCGCGAGGAGCTCGCCGAGCTCCTCGGCCTTCGCGGCCAACTCGGCGCTCGCCGTGCTCGCGCCGATCACGCTGACGTACCTCACCTCGTCCACGGTGCCCTCCGCCCTACGGCTTGTCCGTGGCGTCTCGCCCTCCGGCGGCGCGAAGCGGCCGCGCCCGGCCTTCCTGTCCTGTTCCTCCCGCCGGAGGCATGCCCACGGCGTCTTGCCCGGCGACCCGTAGAAGATGTGGAAGTCCGGCCGGTAGCCGCGCCGTTCGTAGAAGCGGATGGCCTCGTGGTTGGCCGTGTCGACGCCGATCTCGACATCTTCCACGCCGCGAGCCGCCAACTCTGCGTCCATGGCGTCCATGAGCGCGGTGCCGATGCCCGCACCGCGCTCGCCGTCGACCACGCTGAGGTGGACGAGTTCGGCCTTGGTGTCGCCTGTGTACCACACGGGGTCGGGCCCCTCGATCTTCACCCATGCGTACCCCACGGGTTCCTCGCCGCGAGACGCGAGCAAGATGAAGGAGTCCCCCGCGAGCGCCTCCACGATCTCGGCGCGCTCGAGAGGCCAGGATTGCTCGAACGGACGGACCGGTACCAGCGCTCCGGGCAGCTCCGCCACGTGGTCGAGCAGCGCTCGCCACAGCGGGGCGAGCAGGTCCACCTCGGTGGCGTTCAGCGGTCGTATGGTGATGTCCTGTGACAAGACGGGCCCCGTATGCTGACGACGTCGACGCACAGCGGCACAGGCAGCCTATCGCACCGTATGGCGGCGGACATCCTCCGCCGCCATTGCCGGGACCAGGAGGAGATGCGAGCGGGCACGGGCTGAGCGGATGGTCGGCACGGTGCGAGCCGGGGTCAGGCCGGCGCGTCCGCCCGCTGCCGCAGGACCCCTGCGAGCAGGGCCACGGCGCCGGCCTTGCTCAGCGGCTCGTTCAGGTTGCCGCACTTGGGGCTCTGGACGCAGCTGGGACACCCGCTCTCGCACGGGCACTCCGCCACCAGGACGCGGGCCGCCTCGGCGAGGCTCTCGAAGACATCGTAGCCTCGCCGTGAGAGCCCGATGCCGCCCGGATAGCCGTCATACACGAAGATGCTCGGCGCGTCTGTCTGCCAATGCCAGGGCGTGCTGAGGCCGCCGATGTCCCAGCGATCGCACATCGCGTAGAGAGGCAGCAGTGCGATCATCGCGTGTTCGGCGGCGTGCAGGGCGCCGGGAGCCGCAAGGTCGTCGATCTCGGAGAGGCCCACCAGGGCGCCGTCGAGCGTGGGCTGGGGCACGACCAGCCAGAACGCCTGCGTCGAGAACGTCTGCTCCGGCAGATCCAGGCTGGCCGTGTCGATCACGTGGCCGTCTGTCATGTCCCGGCGCTGGTACGAGATGACCTGCTCCGTGACCTCGAGATCGCCGGCGAAGAGGACAGCGCCGGGCAGTTCGCGCACGTCGGCTTGCCCGGCGATCAGCACGTTCTTGTCGGTCTTGGCGTGTGTGTAGTAGCTGCCGTCGAAGTCGTCCACCACGATCGTGCGCGTCTCCAGGTCGAGATGCCTGACGAGGTAGCTGTTCCCCAGATGGAGGTACACGGCTCCCGGGTGACAGACGCGGAACACCCGCTCCCGCTCGACAGTGCCGATCACCTCGCCCTGGCGGGATTCCACGATGGCGAACTGCTCGTTGCTCGCGGTCCGCAGACCGATGCGCGACGCGGGGGAATACGGGTGCGACCACACGAGGCCGTCCCCTCGCCGTCGGAGCCGGCCGGCTTGCGCCAGTCGTTCGGTCTGGAGCAGGCCCTGCTCGCCGAAGAAACCTTCGTCGTCGGCCGTGATCGGCCGCTCGTAGGCCGCCGCCTCCAGGTGGGGGCCGCTGATGTGCGGGTTGTGGAGATCGATGACCGCCTCCTCGACGTTGCGCCCCAGGAGGCGGTCGGGCTCGCGCATGAAGTACTGGTCGAGGGCGTCCTGGCCGGCCACCAGCACGGCGTAGCCGTGCCCGCCCCGCCCCGCCCGCCCCCACCGCTGTCTCAGGCTGGCCACCGTGCCTGGGAACCCTATGACCAGCGAGACGTCCAGGTCGCCGACGTCGATGCCGAGTTCGAGCGCCTGGGTGGCAACCACGGCGTCGAGCTCGTGCGAGAACAGTCGGCGCTCGATCTCCCGGCGCTGCTCGGGCGTGTAGCCGGCGCGGTAGGGTTGGACGCGGTCCAGAGCGCCCTTGCGCCCGCGGTCTTCCAGGCGGCGGCGGACGTGTCCGTGCACGAGTTCCGCCGCCTTGCGCGCGGGCGCGAAGCTGATCACGCGCGCTCCCGCCAGCACGCATTCGGCCGTCACGTAGCTCGCCTCGGCGAGCGTGCTCCGGCGCGTACCGGCCGCCGCGTCCTCGAGCGGGGGGTTCCAAAGCACCACGGTCCTCTCGGGCCGCGGGGCCTGGTCCTCGTCGACGACGGCGAACGGCACGCCGACGAGCCGCTCGGCGAGCGGCCCCGGGTTGGCGATGGTCGCGGACGTGAGCACGAAGCGCGGGTCGGCGCCGTACTCCCGACAGAGCCGGCGCAAACGTCGCACCACCTGGGCAACGTGGCTGCCGAAGACGCCGCGGTACACGTGCGCCTCGTCGAGCACCACGTAGCGCAGGTGGTGCAGGAACTCCGCCCAGCGTTCGTGGCCGGGCAGGATGCCTACGTTGAGCATGTCCGGATTGGTGAGCAGGATCGTGGCGCTGCGGCGCAGGAGCGGACGCTGGTCCTGTGGCGTGTCGCCGTCGTAGATGGCGGGGACTACGCCCGGCAGGCGGAAGCGGTTCAGCTTGCGCGCCTGGTCCTGGGCGAGCGCCTTGGTGGGGAAGAGGAACAGGGCGCGCGCCTGCGGATCGGCGGCGAAGGCCTCGAGGACGGCGAGCTGATAGCAGAGGCTCTTGCCGCTGGCCGTCCCGGTGCTGACCACGACGTTCTCGCCGGCCGCCAGCAGGTCTCGGGCAGCCGCCTGGTGGCCGAACAGAGCGTCGACGCCGGCCGAGCGAAGCGCGTCGAGAAGGGCGTCCGGCAGATCCTGCGGCAA
This sequence comes from Actinomycetota bacterium, assembly GCA_012514235.1. Lineage (GTDB taxonomy): Bacteria > Actinomycetota > Thermoleophilia > UBA2241 > UBA2241 > CAIXSE01. Next base: position 9,168 of record JAAZAR010000133.1, on the reverse strand, counting down.
GCCGGTCCGCCGGCCGCGCCGCGCCGCTTCATGGGCGACGGCCACGACCTGCTCGTGGCGGCCACCGGTGAAGAACGCCTGCAGCGCCCTCGCCGCCTTGGGGGTCATGCCGGCGTCGTGGTCCACCTCTCCATCTTACGCCGCCGGGTCAGTCCGCTTCGCTGTCCGTTCCGGAAGTGGCTCTGTCCATCACGAACGAGGGGCGCTGTCGCGCCCCCTCAAAGCCAGACGTCGTCTGTGCCTCCGGGTGTCACCGCCGGATCCGCCGTCCCAGGTCCAGCGTGAAGAACCACACCACCCCGTCGATGCTGCCGTAGCCGTCCTCGGTCTTGACGGCTCCGACGCCGATATCGCGGAACACCTTGGTGAGGATCACCGCGCGGTGGCGCTTGGACTGCATCCACGAGTCGACGACCAGGTACGGGCTGGAGTAGAGGCCGGCGCCGTAGTAGATGTTCTCGCCGGCCCTCCAGTACTTGCAGCCCTTGCGCTTGTAGCCGTAGCGGACGAGCCTCGACGACCAGCGCTCGCCCTCGGGCGAGGTGTGGTCGAAGTACTTCTGCACGCCCATGTCCGTCGAGTGCGCCCGCGCCGCAGCGACCAGCCTGGCGTTCACCCGCAGCTTGGCGAGGCCGCGCTTGGTGCGCTGCTTGTTGATCTGCGCGACGAGCTGCTGCTCGTACTTGTTGAGCTTGACCGCCCCCAGTGAAGGAGCAGCGAGCACAAGGGAGACGACGACCGCGACGAGGAGTACGACGATGATTCTCGACGGCTTCAAGGAGGCTCACCCCCGAGCCCGGCAGTGGCATCGGTACCCGCCCCGGACCGCCCATGGGCGGTCCCTTACATCTGCGGTATCGGGTGGTGAAGGGGGAAGTTGAGGGGGTCGGGGGAGGAAGTATCGCCCATGCTGGCAACGGTCCGCGCCGGCGGCGGCGGTGGCTCGCGAGACGGCGGATCAGCGAGAGCTGGTCTTCGAGGAGCCGGACTCGGACTTGTCCGGCTTTTCTGGCTTGTCGGGCTTCGCGGGCTTCTCCGGCTTGGTCTTCGTCTCCTTCTGACCGTTCCCGTTGCCTTGCCCGTTCCCGTTGGCGCCGGCGTTGCCGTTCGCGTTGCCCTTGTCCTTGCCGTTGTCCTTGCCGTTCGCGTTCCCGTTGCCTTGCCCGTTCGCGTTGCCGTTGTTCTCGCCGTTGCCGTTCGCGGTGCCGTTCTCTTTGCCGTTCGCCTTGCCGTTTGCGTGGCCCTTGCCGTTGCCTTCGCCGTTGCTGGTCGCCGTGTCGTTCTCGTGGCCCTTGCCGTTCGCCATGCCGGCGGCGGCGCTGCGTTCTGCGCCTTTGCCGCCGTTCGCTGCCGCCACGGCCAGACCGGGCGGCGTCGTCTTGGCTGCCTCGACGCCGCCGCTCTGGCTTGCGACTGCGGGTGGCGGGCTCGGGCGGGCTCCCGGCAGCACGCCGGTCTCGTAGGCGGCCACGCCGCCGCCGGCGGTGCACGTCGCGGCGATGACCAGCGCCGCGACCTTTGCGCCGGCCACACCGGAGATCTTGGCGATGACGCCGCCTGCGGCGAGCGACAGCCCTGCCGAGGACCCGGCGGCCGCGCCGGCGGCGCCGGCCAGGGTCCCAGCGGCGGCTCCAGAGGCCGAGACTCCCGCTGCGCCCGCTCCCGCGCCCGCCGCTCCCGCGCCCGCCGCGCCCGCTCCCGCTGCGCCGGCCGCGCCGGCGCCCGCGAAGGGGAGGGCACCCTGCAGCGCCGCGGGAAGAGGGGCCTCGGGCACGAGGAGTCCGAGGCCGACTGCTGCGGCGCCCCATGTGCTGACCGTCTTGCGGCAAACGGGGCAGTGCTTCGCGTGCGCCAGGACGCGCCGACGCTCGTGCCGGTCCAGTCCGCCGCCGACGGCGGCCAGCGCGGCATCGCTCGCCACCGAGCAGGCGGCGATAGGCAGTTCGCTCGTGAGGCGTGCGTAGTGCGTCCGGAACGACTCCCGCGCCCGAAACAGCAGCGTCTCCGTCGCTCCCCGCGAGATGCCAAGGATCTCGGCGATCTCGTCGTGCCTGAGTCCATGGATGTCCTTGAGGACGAGCACTGTGCGGTGTCGCTCCGAAAGGTCGGCCAAGGTCTTCTCGACCAGGTGACTGAGCTCGGCCTGTTCGAACGTGTCGATCGTCGCGGCGCTCGTGTCCGTGCTCACGTCGTCGATGTCGCGGTGGACCTTCCGTGTGCGCAGGTGGTCGTAGCAGGCGTTGACGGCGACCCGGTAGAGCCACGGCTTGAGCTGTGGGCCGGCGACGCGCGACCCCGGGAGACGCCGGTACACCTTGATGAAGACGTCGTGCGTGATGTCGCGCGCATCCTCCGGCGACTGCAGGATGCGCAGGGCGAGGTTGTAGATGCGCGCCCGGTACTGCTCGTAGAGCTGTTCGAACGCCTCCCGGCTGCCGGCACGCAGGGCCTCAACGAGGTCTGAGTCCGGGCTGCCGTCCGGACGGGATCCCCAACCCTGGGGAGCGGTCGGCACGATGGTCGCCATATGGACATTCTATCGACAGTCGACAGGATCGCTACAGGGCGTCGCGGCCCGGGACTTGCAGCCAGACCGACAGGGCCCGCGTGGCTTGCGGCGCGGGCCGGGCCGTTGTAGCTTGGCCGATGACATGCACACGAACCCGGCCGATCAGCGTCGGCGGCTCGTCCGCCGGCGCACCCAAGTTCGCCGCCGGCGTGTGGTCGCGCTGGTCGTCTTCGTGACCCTCATCTCCTTCGCGATCTGGGTCGCGTACGCCATCCCCGGCCAGACGCCGGCCCGCGTGCCCGCCGGCGCGGCGCAGCCGTCCGTCGGCCGCAGCATCCAGCCGGACGAGGCGGCGGTCGTCGCCGAGATCGAGGGCACCGAGGTGCTGTTGCCCGTGGCTCGCGAGGTGACCACCGCCGTCGCCTTCCATCCCGTGGACAACCCGGGTGCCGTGGGCTTCTCCCCGGTGGGGGAGCGTGTCGGTGGAGGCGGCCTTGGCCAGAGGCTTGCCGACATCTTCGCCCGCGGCGGAGGCCTCCAGTACTACCTGATGGACGGCGGCGGGCAGGACTCGCCGTCGACAGCCGGCCTCGACATCGGAGCCGTCCCGGGCTCTCCCGTCCTCTCGCCTGTCGACGGCAAGGTCACGGGCATCAAGCAGTACAGCGTGCTTGGCCGCTACCGGGACTACGAGATCGACATCACGCTCGCGGCGGACCCCTCGCTCCTGCTCATCGTGACGCACATCGCCAAGCCGAGGCTCGACATCGGCGACGTCGTGCAGCGCGGGAAGACGGTCCTCGGCGCGGTGCGCGGCTTCCCGCCGGACCTCGACCAGGCGCTCAGCCAGTTCACCCTGGACAACGGCGACCACGTCCAGTTGACGGTGGTGCGCATCACACCGGAGCTGGCCGGCCTGTGAGCGGCCGTCCGGTCCCCAGCGCGACGCGCGCCGTCATCGGCGGGTCTGGTTCCCTCGCCGCCGGTCTTCCCGCGGATGTACACCCCGACTCCACCGTTCTGGAGACGGGCCTCGTCTTCGACACGCCGTGGGGAGAGAGCCCGCCGTTCACGCTGTTCGAGCTCGGCGGGCAGCGTGCCCTGCACGTCGCCATGCACGGCTGGCGCAAGGGCGTCTCACGCGGCCGTGCGTCGCGTCAGGTGTTCAGCGTGTTGCATCGGGCCGGCGTCAGACGCATCCTCTCGGACGCCGGTGTCGGCAGCCTCAACCGCCTCCTCGACCCCGGCGATCTCGTGGTGGTCGACGACTTCGTCGACATGACCACCGATCGCGATCGCTACGGTGTGGTCGCCGGCGACCATCTGCTCATCATGCGGGACCCCGTCTGTCCCACGGGACGTCAGGCCCTGCTGGACGCCGCGCGTCGCCACGCGCCCGACAGGCGGTTGTTCACGCGCGGCACCTACGTCGTCACGGAGGGGCCGCGCTTCGAGTCGCCCGCCGAGACCCGTCATCTCCAGATGCTCGGCGACGTGGTGGGGCAGAGCTTCTGTCCGGAGGTCTGGCTCGCCCGCGACATCGACGCCTGCTACGCTGGCCTCTACCTCATCGTCAACTACGGGGAGGGCGTGGTGCGCGACTGGGAGCACGAGGTGCTCGCGCGCCACTTCCACGAGGACGCCGCCCTCGTGGGTCGCATCGTCCTCGACGCGCTGGCGGCGCTGCCGGCGGACGCGGACTGCGGCTGCCGCGACCTGCGCAAGCCCACCCTCCTCACCTGACGACGCGGCGAAGGCACCCCGACCGTACCGGGACACCGCTGCGCGTCAGCCCGTGAGCGCCCAGGCAAGCACCGTCACCGTGTTGAAGATCGCGTGCATGGCGACACAGGTCCACAGCGAGCCCGTGCGCTTGTAGACCCAGGCCAGCGCGAAGCCGAGCACGGCCAACGGGATGAAGACGTCCAGCTGCAGGTGCGCGATCCCGAAGATCGCTGCCGAGATCACCGCCCCCCAGGCCCAGCCCCAGGAGTTCGCCAAGCCTCTGAAGAGGAATCCACGGAACACGATCTCCTCGAACACCGGGGCCATGACTACCGCCACGACCACGAAGAGCACGATGCCGGTGCCGGTGCGCGGGAACTCCCGGATGATCTGCTGCTGCTCGGGGTGCACGACGAGGTCGTGGGCGAAGGTCACCCCGTAGGTGACGGACAACGCCAGCGGGATCGTCCACCAGAACGCCCGGGTCGGCCGCCGGAACCCCCAGAGGCCGAGCGAGCGGCCGGCTGCGCGGAGCGAGAACAGCCAGGCCGCGACGGCTTGCCAGCCGTAGATCACGAGAGCGCTTACGGCGAGCAGGGCCGCGCTGGTCGCGGTGACCTCGTCTCGCGAGCTCGCAGCGCCGCTGCCGAGCGCGGCGGCGAGGCTGAGGAGCATCTGCGGCGCCTCGCCGATCGCGAGACCGGCGACGGCCGCCGGCCATCGCCAGGAGGCGCCGGGCAGGTAGAAGGGCTCTCCCGGCGCCGCCGCTCTGGTCGACTGCGCCGCCGTCGGACGAGCTGGAGGCGCCCCCGCCGGGCCGGCTGGGGGCATCGCTCCGGGTGACGGGCCGGCCCAGAGCGGGGACCGAGCGGGGTCGGGCTGCGGCGCAGCGCCTGCTTCGCCTCGCGGAGCTGCGGAGCGCGTGGGCAGTTCCGGCGCCGGCACCGGCCTCTGCGCCGCCGGCGACCCACCGCTGCCGGCGGGCACGTCCGGTGGCGGCGCGGGGCGGTCGCCCGTGCCCCGGCCTCCCTCCGCGCCGCCGTCCGCGGTCTCTGCTGGTTCGTCGATCACCGTACCTCCCGTTTCGCTTCCACCCTACCGGGAAGCAGGGTGGAATGGGATTCCTGAGCGGCCCACAGCGTACGCGTACCCGCCGCGCCTGCGTCCATCGCGTGTCGCGGATGAACGGCCCGCAGCTGCGCGATCGGCACGATGCCGGGGGCCGACGCGTCCGGTGGCGGCGCGGGCGCGGTTTTGCCCGGTCCTGCCCAGCCTGCTATACTGCGCCGCCGTGGCCGTCGCAGCCTGGCAGCAGCGTGCGGGGGCTCGGAGGGCGTCGCGTTGACCCTCCCGCGGAGCGCTTGGTATCCTTACGTGCTTCTGTTTGAAAGGAAGACGACGTGCGTCAACTCGTCACGCTCGCTTGCCAGGAATGCAAGCGTCGCAACTACCACACGAACAAGAACAAGAAGAACGACCCTGACCGCATCGAGCTCAAGAAGTACTGTCGCTGGTGCGGGACGCACACCGTGCACAAGGAGACGCGTTAGCGTCCCTCGTTCCTCGCAGGGCTGTAGCTCAATTGGTAGAGCACCGGTCTCCAAAACCGGGGGTCGGGGGTTCGAGTCCCTCCAGCCCTGCCACTGACTCTCGGAGCGCTTAGTTGGCGAAGAGTGCGAACAACAAGAAGGGCGGCGGGAAGTCCACTTCCTCGGGCAAGCCCTCGCAGAACAAGAAGGCCGTGGCGCGGCGCACCGACGCCAAGCCCTCGCGCGCCCGGTCACAGCAGAAGCCCCAGGCCAAGGGCAAAGCCGCACGCCCGGCCGAGAAGAGGGGCTTCATGAAGTTCCTCCACGACGTGCGCGTCGAGATGGGCAAGGTCACCTGGCCCACGCGCAAGGACCTCGCGCAGTCCACGCTCGTCGTGCTCGTCGCCGTCGGCATCGCCACCGTGTACACGTTCGCGCTCGACTCAGTCTTCGATCGTGCGATCACGTTCGTCGTCAACCTCATCACCTGATCGGGCCGCCATGTACAACTGGTACGTCGTCAACACATATTCGGGTCACGAGAACAAGGTGAAGGCCAACCTGGAGCACAGGCGCCAGTCGATGAACCAGGAAGACCGCATCCATCAGATCGTCGTCCCCACCGAGCAGGTCGTCGAGACCAAGGACGGCGAGAAGGTCACGAGCGAACGCCGCGTGTTCCCCGGCTACGTTCTGGTGCAGATGGAGCTCACCGACGACACGTGGTCGCTGGTCAAGAACACCCCGGGCGTCACCGGCTTCGTCGGCGCCCAGAACAAGCCGGTCGCACTCTCCCGTGCGGAGGTCGACCGCATCATGCACACAGCCTCGGTCGAGCGTCCCAAGCAGAAGGCCGAGTTCGTGGTGGGCGAGGTCGTGCGCGTCACGTCCGGCCCGCTCAGCGATTTCTCCGGCGAGGTCGTTGAGGTCAACCTCGATCAGAGCCGGCTCAAGGTCATGGTGTCGATCTTCGGCCGCGAGACGCCGGTCGAGCTCGCCTTCGACCAGGTCAAGAAGACGTCCTAACCAGTAAGCGAGGCAACCAGTGGCCAAGAAGGTCCTCACCAAGATCAAGCTGCAGATCCCCGCAGGCCAGGCGAGTCCGGCCCCGCCCGTAGGCCCCGCGCTCGGTCAGCACGGCGTCAACATCATGGAGTTCTGCAAGGCGTTCAACGCCCAGACGCAGGCGTCGGGCAGCACCATCGTGCCGGTCGAGATCACCGTGTACGAGGACCGCACCTTCACCTTCGTCACCAAGACCCCGCCGGCCGCGGTGCTCCTGCGCGAGGCCCTCGGCGTCGACAAGGGATCGGGCGAGCCCAACCGCAACAAGGTCGGCACGGTCACGCGCGAGCAGGTCCGCGCCATCGCCGAGACCAAGATGCCGGACCTCAGCGCCAACGACGTCGACGCTGCGATGAAGATCATCGAGGGCACCGCCCGCAGCATGGGCATCGAGGTCGAAGAGGCAGTGTGATCCGTCGCCGGCGCACAGGCGCCGGCGTGCCATGAAGGCCGGCCGTACGCAACGGCCGGCCGCCAGAGCGGGAGGCGACCACGGGTCGCCGACTGGACCGCAGGAGGTATGACGATGGCCAAGAAGGGCCGCACCTACACGAGCGCCAAGCGCACCATCGAGCCCGGCCGACTGTATTCGCCGCTCGAGGGCGTGCGACTCCTCAAGTCTCTCGACGGAGCCAAGTTCGACGAGACCGTCGAGGTCCACTTCCGCCTCGGCGTCGACGTGCGCCACGCCGACCAGATCGTGCGCGGCACCACCGTGCTCCCGCACGGCACCGGCAAGGAGATGCGCGTTGCCGTGTTCGCCGAGGGCGACAAGGCACGCGAGGCCGAGGAGGCCGGGGCCGACATCGTCGGCACCGACGATCTGGCCAAGCAGATCCAGGACGGCGTGTTCAACTTCGACATCGCCATCGCCACGCCGGACATGATGGGCACGGTCGGCAAGCTCGGCCGCATCCTCGGCCCGCGCGGCCTCATGCCGAACCCCAAGTCGGGCACTGTCACGTTCGACGTCGGCAAGGCCGTCGCCGACGCCAAGGGCGGCAAGGTCGAGTACCGTACCGACCGCTCCGGCATCATCCACCTGAGCATCGGCAAGAAGTCCTTCACCGAGGAGATGCTGGTGGAGAACTACGGCGCCGTGCTGGACGAGATCGTGCGCGCCAAGCCGGCGGCCGCCAAGGGCAAGTACATCAAGAGCGTCCACATCGCCGCGACGATGAGCCCGAGCATCGAGCTCGACCCGGCGCGCACGCGGGACCTGCTCGAGAGCTGACACCCGCGGGGGCGCCGGGACGACCGGCGTCGCGGAGCGACGGTGCGGGGCGCCGCAGGCGTACCTCACCGGCCGCGGACAGTTGCCGGCGCCCCTTCGGTGTTCTATACTGCCGCTTCGCGGCGCCCGCGCGCCGCGGCCGATGACGGCCGGTGCTCCTTCGGGAGCTCAATGGACCCATACGGGTCCGCCGCCCGAGGCGAGAACGAGCAAGGCTGCATGCCTGCCCGCTTCCGCTCCGGGGGCGGGTTTTTTGTTGCGACTGCGAGGTCGAGATGCTGAGAAACGAGAAGGACGCTGTGATCGCCGAGGTGCAGCAACTGCTCACGGACACGGAGAACGTGTTCGTCAGCGACTACCGCGGCCTCACGGTGGCGGAGCTCGCCGAGCTCCGCGGCAAGCTGCGCGAGAGCGGTGCGCGCTTCAAGATCGTCAAGAACACCCTGGGCTCCATCGCCGCCGACAAGGCGGGCCGTGAGCCGGTCAAGGACCTGCTCACCGGTCCCACTGCCGTCACCTTCTGCGGGGACGACCTCGTCGGCGCCGCCAAGGCTCTGGCCGACTTCGCCAAGACGCAACCGCAGCTCGCGGTGCGAGGCGGCTTGCTCGACGCGAGCGTCATCGACGCCGACGGCGTCAAGGCACTCGCCAGTCTGCCGCCGCGCGACGTCCTGCTCGCGCAGCTGGTCGGCAGCATGGCCGCCCCGTTGACCGGACTGGTCACCGTCCTCCAGGGCACGATCGGCGGCTTCGTCCGTGCCCTCGATCAGGTGGCGCAACAGCGCGCCGCCGCCGGCGAGGCGTGAGCCGCCGCCACCCTGTCCAGCAAGGCTTCCAAGCCCCACGTGAGGTGAACTGAGAAATGGCAGAACTTACCAAGGACCAGCTGATCGAGGCCATCAAGGGCATGACCGTGCTCGAGCTCAGCGAGATCGTCAAGGCGCTCGAGGAGGAGTTCGGCGTCAGCGCGGCCGCCCCGGTAGCGGTCGCCGCCGCTCCGGCCGCCGGCGCTGCCGACGCCGGCGCCCCCGCCGAGGAGAAGACCTCCTTCGACGTCGTCCTGGCCGGCTTCGGCGACCAGAAGATCCAGGTCATCAAGGTCGTGC
>JAAZAR010000118.1 GCA_012514235.1 Actinomycetota bacterium | reverse complement strand
CTCCACGTCCTTGTAGATCCAGCCGCCGGTGCTGAGGTCCATGCGGCCCATGTCCTTGTAGGTGGTGAAGGTGATGCCGGGCAGATGAGCCGGGACCCAGATGAACGTCATGCCCTTGTGGCCCTGGTCCGGGTCGGTCTTGACGAGCGTGCAGTGACCGCTCGGGGGACCCCACTTCTCGCACTCCTTGGGGCCGGAGACGTAGGCCTTCTCGCCGTTGAGGATGAAGGCCTGCTTCTCCTCGTTCCACGGAGCGATGGTCTTGATCGCGGAGAGGTCGGAGCCGCCGCCGGGCTCGGTGGTGTTGATGCCGGCGAACGCCTTGCCGGCGGCCACGGCGGGCAGCAGTTCCTGCTTGAGCTCCTCCGTGCCGTAGCGATTGACGATGTACGACCAGCCGATCGTGAGCAGGGTGTAGACGGGCGTGCTCATGCTGAGGTCGGCACGGGCGATCTCGTGCACGGTGATCATGGCGTAGATGAGCCGCTCGTCGTCCGGCAGCGGCATGCCGCCGTACTCCTCCGGGATGGTCACGCCGAACATGCCCAGCTCGGCCATGCCGTCGGTGATGTCGGTGGGGATGCCGTCCTCGGCCTCGTCGATGGCGCGGGCACGGGGCTCCAGGTTCTTGGTCAGCCACTCGCGGATGGCCTGGCGGTACATCTCCTGCTCGGTGGTGTAGCGGAAGTCCATGCAGCTCCCTCCTCAGGGGAATCGGTTCCCATCGCCTGGGGCCGGCAGCGCCGCGGAGCGGCGGGCCCGGCCCGCCTTCGATGCCCCCGGAAACGACGAAACCCCCAGGGACGCCGAAGCGCTCGCTGGGGGTCCATGACCTGAAGCGCAGCGGGCGGAGACGGCGCCGGACTGCGGTCATGTGTGCAGCATGGGCAGCATAGACCCGCCCGCGGCGTCCGCGCAAGCCCCCGGGGCCGGCCGACGCCGGGAGCCGGCCCATCAAGTCAGGCTCGGCCGGACTACCCCCGCTCTTGGGCGCTGCCGTCGGGGCGGGCGCTCGGCAGCGGACCCGCCGCCTCGCCCAGCACGAGCGGACTCTGGTCCACGGCCTCGAACGCCTTGTGCAGCGCCGAGATGAGCGCCCCCTGAGAGTGCCCGCGATAGCGGTACCGTACGGTGGCCTCGATCTCGCGGCGCTCGGTGAGGACGTTGCGCCCCAGGAGAAGCCGCTCGAAGAACCGGCTGGCGGCCGGCATCATCAGCGTCGTGCTGCAGGCGACGACGTCGCCCTGCTCGTCGACCTCGACCACCACACCGACCCTTCTGTAGATCGCCTGGTGGCTGACGTCCTGGGGCAGTCGCGCGTAGCCGGAGAAGAGGAATGTCCCCCGCTCGTCCATCGACCGCACTGTACCATAGCGACCCTCCGGAACGGTCGGCACGCGCACGACAGTTGCGCCCCCGGCGCCCGCGTGTATCATGAGGGCGCTGCCGCAAGGGCCCGGGCCGGCGGCGTCCCCACCGGCCCCTCCGTCAGGCCCTGCGCCCCAGCCGAGATGCACCGTGCTCGCTGGGGCGTTCGTCGTTAACGGCCCCGGGGCACTCGACGAGGGGGACGTGATGCCACAGCACGACATGCTCGACGGCAAGCTGATGACCGTCGACGAGGCCGTCGAGCGCTTCGTCCACGACGGCGGCCAGGTGTGCGTCGGCGGGTTCACAATCAACCGCAACCCCATGGCGGTCGTCTACGGGATCGCGCGGCGGCGCGTCAAGGACCTCCACCTCGTGGCGCACTCCAACGGCCAGGCCCTGGACGTGCTCGTCGGCACCGGCTGCGTGCGCCGTCTCGACATCGCCTACGGCGGCAACGGCCGGTTCGCCTCCACCTGCTTCCGCTTCCGCAAGGCGGTCGAGCGCGGCGAGGTCCAGATCGAGGACTACACCAACAACCAGATGAGCCTGCGGTTCCTGGCCGGAGCGCTGAACGTCCCGTTCATCCCCAGCAAGTCAGGACTGGGGACCGACGTGGTCGAGCGCTCCGGCCTCCCGCCGGAGGCGCGCGGCGACGGCGTCCCTCGTGAGAAGGTCGTCGTGCTCGGCGACCCGTTCGACGACGGCGACGACCAGGTCGTCCTCCTCCCCGCACTCACCCCCGACGTCTCCATCATCCACGCGCAGCAGGTCGGCACCGGCGGGACCGTGCGCATCAAAGGACTCACGTTCGCGGACCTGGAGCAGTGCAAGGCCGCGACCGCCGTCATCGTCAGCTGTGAGGAGATCGTCCCAGAGGAGTACCTCAGGATCGATCCGGACCAGAACGCCCTGCCCCCGTTCCTCGTGGACGCCGTGGTGCCCGTCCCGTACGGCGCCCACCCCACGGCGTGCCGGTACTTCTACGACTATGACCCCGTGCACCTCAACCACTACAAGGCGGTGGCCAGGGACGACGAGCAGTTCGCCGCCTGGCTGGACGAGTGGGTGTACGGCATCGAGAGCTGGGACCACTACCTGGACAAGGTCGGAGGCGCGCGACTGGCGCGCATCCGCGCCAACACCGTCGACGGCTACGCTCCCGGGCTGGACCGGAGGTGAGCGCGATGACCGGTCCGACCCAAGACGCAAAGACCGTGAGCGCCGGCGCCGTCGCCTACTCGCCCCGCGAGATGATGGCGATCGCCGCAGGCCGCTTCGTCAAGGACGGCGACGTGCTGTTCGCCGGCACCGGCGTCGCGATGCTGGCCGCCGCCGTCGCCAAACGCATCCACGCCCCGCATGCCCACATCTTCTTCGAGACCGGGGGCATCGGGCCGCCCCTCGACGAACTGCCGATGGCCGTGGCGGACCCTCGCGTCATGGCGTACGGCAGTCTCAACGCGGGGCTGGTGGAGGCCTTCAGCTACGTCGCCAACCGGCGGCTGCACACCATCGCCTTCCTGGGCGCCGCCCAGATCGACCGGTACGGCAACCTGAACTCGACGGTGATCGGGGACTATCTGGCGCCCAAGGTCCGCTTCAGCGGCAGCGGGGGCGCCTGCGACGCGGGCTCGCTGGCGAGCGGCTACATCGTCTTCATGCAGCACGGCGTTGAGAAGTTCGTCGAGAAGCTCGACTACCTGACCACGCCGGGCTGGCTCGAGGGCGGCGACTCTCGCCGCCGCGCCGGCTTCCGGCGCGGCGGCCCGATCGCCGTCGTCACCGACCTCTGCGTGCTCAAGTTCCACGAGGAGACGCACGAGATGTACCTCGCCGAGCGCTACGAGGGCGTGACGCCGGAGCAGGTGCAGCAGCACACCGGCTTCCCGCTCGACGTCTCGCGCTCCTCGGTGGCCGCCCCGCCGACCGGCGAGGAGCTGCGGATCCTGCGCGACGACGTGGATCCGCAGCGCCTCATCCTCGGCGGATAGGGGCGCCGCCGCCCGGCGCCATACGAGGCGCCGCCTGCGACGTCAAGCAGGGCGCAGCCCTCGCCTCGCACGGGGCTCAGCCCCGGCATCCAAGGCCAGCTCAGCCCTCGCCGTCGCCGTCCGCGGCGCCGTGCACCCGGACCCGGACGCCCAGGTCCTCGAGCGCCCGCAGCCAGCGCTCGCGGTCGCGCACGAAGAACCCCACTTCGTTGCCGTCGTCGAGGGAGAACACGAGATGCCAGCCCCGCACCCTGGCAGCCCCGAGGAACCACCGCGACTCGCGGACGTCCTGCACGCGGACGAGCGGGACGCTGAACCCCTGGCCGATGAACGGCTCGAAGACGACACGCCTGCGCGTGAGACCGGCGACCCCGTTGCCCCTGGCACGCGCGTAGGTGTGGCGCGCACCGCGGTAGGACGCCCCCTCGAGCGGGATGATCCACTCCTCACCCAGGCGGTCCACTTCGCCGCGCAGGTCGTCCGCGCGCGCCACGGCCTCCCCGCCGAAGCGCCGCATGGCCACGACGGCCACGACCAGCGTGGCGGCCATGACGCCGCCGATCACGAGGAGTGCGACGAGCAGCTCGCTGGGCACGCGGAGCCTCCCTGGAAGCAGAAGGGGCGCCGCGGCCCCTGGGCCGCGGCGCCCCGCTGATGACTGGCTCCTCGGGCAGGACTCGAACCTGCAACCCTTCGGTTAACAGCCGAATGCTCTACCATTGAGCTACCGAGGACCGCTCCGGCCGACAGAGTATAGGCGATGCCCGGAGCCCGGACAAACGGGTGCCGTCAATGCCGGCGCGTCGCCCTGCCCGCCGGCCCTCGGGGCCGATCCTACTCGACGAAGTCGCGCAGACTCCGCGCCTCGCGATAGGCGCGGAGCTTCGCCAGCGTCTTGGCCTCGATCTGGCGGATACGCTCGCGGGTCACGCCGAACTGCACGCCGACCTCCTCCAGCGTGTGCGGACGGCCGTCGGTGAGGCCGTAGCGCATCT
>JAAZAR010000047.1 GCA_012514235.1 Actinomycetota bacterium | reverse complement strand
TCGGACGACGCTCGCTGCGACGAACGTGGCAGCCGTCACGGACGCCCGGGCGGGTAGCATGCAGTCCGGATGGAAGGACCCATGATCGAGGTACAGGGGCTGCGGAAGACGTTCGAGGGCGGCAAGGGCGGGAAGAAGGTGCTCGCCGTGGACGACCTCGGCTTCGCCGTGGCCAGCGGCGAGGTGTACGGGCTGCTCGGGCCCAACGGCGCGGGCAAGACCACCACCCTCCGCGTCTTGGCCACGCTGCTCAAGCCCGACGCCGGCACGGCCAAGGTCGCCGGCTTCGACGTGGTCGAGGACGCCGAGGCCGTGAGGTCGCGCATCGGCGTCGTGAACGGCGGGATGGGGCTGTACGACCGGCTCACCGGCCGGGAGATCCTCCGCTACTTCGGGCGGCTCTACGGCATGGACGCCGCCGCCGTCGACGCGCGCATCGAGAGGCTCGACGACCTCCTCTCCCTGGGCGACACGCTCGACAGGCGCGCCGGAGGCTTCTCGACCGGCATGAAGCAGAAGGTCGTGATCGCCCGCGCGGTGATCCACGACCCGCCCGTGATCTTCTTCGACGAGGCCACCAGCGGCCTGGACGTGGTGGCGCGCCGCGCCGTCATCGACTTCGTCAGGGCGTACCCCTCCGAGGCGCGCGCCGTCGTCTACTCCACCCACGTCATGAGCGAGGTGGAGGAGCTCTGCGACCGCTGCTGCATCATCTACAGCGGCCGCAAGATCGCCGAGGGCACCGTCGCTGAGCTGAGCTCGCGGGCCGAGGCCTCGAGCCTCGAGGAGGCGTTCTTCAAGCTCGTCTCCCGCTCCGGCGTGACGGCCGAGGGGGTGGCGGCATGAGGTGGCCACGCGTCATGGACATCGCGCAGAAGGAGGTCCTCTCCACCTTCCGCGACCGCCGCGCGATCGTCTCGAACCTCGTCCTGCCGCTGCTGCTGCTGCCCGTCGTGATGCTCGGCATGCCCCTCCTGCTGGGCGGGCTGTTCGAGCGCGAGGCGACCACGGTCACGCAGCTCGGTCTGGTGGGCGCCGAGAACATGCCGGCCACGCTGCGAGCGGCCATCGAGGCGCAGAACGTCGAGCTCGTCGAGGTCGCCGACCCCGAGGCGGCCGTGCGCGAGGACGAGTTCCCGGCCGCGATCGTGGTGCCGGAGGGCTTCGTCGAGACGATCGCCGCCGGCGGCCGGGCCGAGGTGCAGCTCTACAGCAAGGCCGGCAACATGCGCAGCGAGCTGAACGTCGGCAAGCTGCGGGCGGCCGTCTCCGCCTACCAGCAGACCGTGGTGGCCGAGCGCCTGGGCGCCGAGGGCCTCGACCCCTCGATCCTCGAGCCCGTGGCGGTCACGGCCGTCGACGCCAGCTCCCAGGCCGAGCGCAGCAGCGGCCAGCTCTCCTGGCTGATCCCGTTCTTCATCGCCATCTGGACGCTCACGGGCGGGCAGATGACGGCCATCGACGCCACGGCCGGCGAGAAGGAGCGCGGCACGCTCGAGTCGCTCCTGGTGGCGCCCGTGCGCCGCTCCGAGGTCGTGTTCGGCAAGTTCCTCGCCACGCTGGTGTTCGGCCTCACGGCGGCGATCGCCGCGATCGGCGGCTACCTGGTCGGCGGCGTCGTGATGCGCAGCGTCTTCCTGCCGCGCATGGGCGAGGAGGGCGGCTCGATCGTCGCCATCATGGGCGGCAGCCTCTCCGTGGACCTGCAGAGCGTCCTGCTGCTCTTGATGAGCGCGGTGCTGCTGGCGGCGGTCGTGGCCGCGGTGCTGCTGTCGATCGCGCTCTTCGCGCGCTCGTTCAAGGAGGCCCAGAGCTACATCGCGCCGCTGTCGTTCGTCTTCGTCATCCCCGCCGTGGCGCTGCAGTTCAAGGACCTCATCGGCATAGGCGAGGGCGCCTACATGGTGCCGGTGCTGAACGCCCTGCTGGTGATGGACGACATCGTGAAGGGCACGGCCTCGCTCTCCACCATCCTCGTCACCTGGGCCTCGCTGGCCGTGGTGATCGTCGTCCTGCTGGCGTTCGCCCACAGGAACTTCAGCCGCGAGGACGTGATCTTCAGGTCCTGACCGACGCGTCAGGGGCGTCGCGGGGGCCGCGCGTCGTCTGACGCGCGGCCCCCCTTCCATGGGCGCGGCGTTCCCGGACCTCCGCGCTCAGAGCGAGGACTGCCGGTAGGGCGTGTCGACCGGGCCCGCCGAGGGCGCGCGCCCGTAGACGGTCGCCAGGCCGCGCAGGTGCGGCGCCAGCCAGCCGGGCACGTCCTGCCAGGCGAAGCGCCACGTCCAGTTGCCGGTCTCGCGGCCGGGCGTGTTCATGCGGGCGTCGGCGCC
>JAAZAR010000084.1 GCA_012514235.1 Actinomycetota bacterium | reverse complement strand
GCGACCTCGTGGAACTTCTCGATGAGGTCGGGGACCTTGAGCTGCTGCTTCTGCTCCTTGCTGAGGTCCAGGACGATGCGACCGGCGTGCATCATGACGAGCCGGTCGCCGTACCTCAGGGCGAGCTCCATGTTGTGCGTGACCATGAGCGTCGTGAGGTCGCGCTCGGAGACGATCTCGTCGGTGAGGTCCATGATCGTCGCCGCCACCTTCGGATCGAGCGCGGCCGTGTGCTCGTCGAGCAGCAACAGACTCGGATCGGCGATGGTGGCCATGAGCAGGGACATCGCCTGGCGCTGCCCGCCGGACAGCTTGTTCACGCCGGCCTTGAGCCTGTCCTCGAGCCCCATGTCGAGGCGCGCGAGCTGCTCCCGCATGACCGCGCGCCGGCGATTGGTCACGCCCATCCGCAGTCCGCTGCGCTTGGAGCGAAGGAGCGAGATGGCGAGGTTCTCCTCGATGGTCATGTCCGGCGCCGTGCCGGCGCGGGGGTCCTGGAAGACCCTGCCGATGGAACGGCTGCGGACGTGCTCGGGCTGCCTCGTGACGTCGCGCCCCCCGAGCACCACCCTGCCGGAGCTGACCGGGAAGGCGCCGGCGACCGCGTTCAGCAGGGTCGACTTCCCCGACCCGTTGGAGCCGATGATGCTCACGAACTGCCCGGCCGGCACGGTGAGGTCGATGCCGGCCAGCGCCACGACCTCGTTGGCCGTGCCGGGGTAGAACGCCTTGCGGATGCCCTGCAGTTCGAGCTGGGCCGGCGCGCTCATGCGTGCATCACCTTCTTGCGCACGGTCGGCACCGACAGGGCGACCACCACGAGCACGGCGGTCAGCAGCTTGAGATCGGTGGGCGCGATGCCCAGCCGGAGGCTGATGGCGATGAGCAGCCGGTACACGATCGAGCCGCCGATGACGCTGAACAGCACCCAGCTGATGCTCCGCACGCCGAACAGGACCTCCCCCATGATGACGCCGGCCAGACCGGCGACGATCGTGCCGATCCCCATGCCGACGTCGGCGAACCCCTGCTGCTGGGCGACCAGTGAGCCGCTCAGGGCGACGAGCGCGTTGGCGAGCCCCAGCCCGACGATACGCGTGACGTTCGTGTTGGTGCCCATGGAGCGGATCATGCTCTCGTTGTCGCCGGTGGCCTGCAGGCACAGACCGAACTCCGTGTGCAGCAGCCAGTCGAGCAGGTACTTGACGACGACCGCGAGGACCGCGACGGCGGCGATGAGGTTCCAGCCGAGCAGCGAGACGGAGAACAGGGCGCCGACCTTGTCGTAGATCACGTCCACGCCGAGGAGCGGGACGTTGCTCTTGCCCATGATGCGCAGGTTGACGGTGTAGAGAGCCGTCATGGTGAGGATGCCGGCGAGGAGCTTGGGGCCGTAGTTGGTCGCGTCGGAGTCGCCCGACTTGAGCAGCAGGTGCAGGAGCCCGGTGACGAAACCGGCGCCCAACCCCGCCAGAACGCCGGCCGCCGTCGCCGTCAGCGGCGATTGGCCGGCGGCGATGAGCGCCGCCGTGACGGCGGCCCCCAGCGGCAGGCTGCCGTCCACGGTGAGGTCGGGGAAGTCGAGGACCCGGAACGTGATGAACACGCCCAGGACCATGAAGGCGTACACGAGGCCCTGCAGCAGGGCGCTCTGGATGATGACATCCATTGGCTACTCCGTGACGGGGGTCGGCGTAGCTTCGCTGGTCCGACCCCCTTCTGGCAACCCGGCCCTCGCCCGCCCCCAGGGCGGGCGAGGGCCGCTGCTGCGGTCAGCTCACGCTCAGAAGGAGTTCTGAGCCTGCTTCTTGAGGTCCTCCGAGATGGTGACGCCCATCCGGGAGGCTGCCTTTTCGTTGATCGAGAGCTGGAGGTTCTCCGCGTACTCCACGGGGATGTCCTTGATGGGCGTGCCCATCAGGATCGCGGCGGCCTGGTAGCCGGCCTGCTTGCCGAGATCCTCGTAGTCGAACGCGTAGGCGGCGACCGCGCCCCGCTTGACGCTGTCGGTGTCGCCGGCGATCACGGGGATGCCGTTCTGCTCGCCGACCTTGATGATGCTCTCGAGAGCCGAGACGGCCGTGTTGTCGGTGAGCACCGAGATGGCGTCCACGCGCCCCACGAGCGACTCGGCGGCCGCCTGGACCTCGGACGAGTTGCTGGCCGTCGCCTCGACGATCTCGAGGCCCATTCCCGACGCGGCTTCCTTCTCCGCCTCGATCAGGAACACGGAGTTGGCTTCGCCGGCGTTGTAGATGACTCCGACGGTCTTCGCGTCGGGTACGACCTGCTTGATCAGCTCAAGATGCGGCTCGACCGGCAGCATGTCGCTGACTCCCGTGACGTTGGCCGAGGGCGCCTCCGGGTCGGCGATGAGCCCGGCGCCCACCGGGTCGGTGACGGCGGTGAACACGATCGGCGTGGTCTGGTCGGCCTTCACCACGGCCTGGGCCGTAGGCGTCGCCACGCCGAGGATGAGGTCGAGTCCCGCGCCGGCGAACTTCTGGGCGATGCTGGAGGCCGTGGCCATGTCGCCCTGCGCGTTCTGGTCGTCGTAGGTGATGTTCGTGAACCCCTTCTCGGCCAGGGCTGCCTTGAACCCCGACACGGCGGCGTCGAGGGCCGGGTGGGTCACGATCTGGGTGATGCCGATCTTGTAGGCCTTGGTCGTGTCGGCGGCAGCGCTCTCGGTGTCGCTCGCCGTGTCGGAGTCGCCGCACCCCGCGGCGGCGCCGAGAGCGGCGACCAGCGCGACGAGGGCGACAGCGGCACCGAGCTTCCTGAGTCGACGCATCCTTCTCCTTTCGGGACTCTGACTGGCTCGCGGATTCTACGGCCACGACCGTCCGTCGACAACCTTTTCGTCTCATCTTTATGCATGTCGAGCGTCCATACGATGGTGATAGCTACCGAGACGGCGCGTGCCGGCCGGCGACGGTTTCCGGCACGTCTGCATTTCTACACGCAAGGGGGCGGCGGGCCTCCAGGCCCGCCGCCCCCTTGCCGAGACGATCTGTACGCACGCTCGCGCCGCGCTGCGGGCGGTCCTCCCGCCCGCCGCCGGCCGTCAGGCCTGCGCGAACTTGCTGGTGCGCTCCTTGAACTGCTCGACGCAGTTGATGTGCACGTCGAGCTTCTCGGCTATGTTGAACTTGGCCTCCATCATCCCCGGCTCGCCGGGCTGCGTGGAGGACGTCATCGCCACGAGGCCGAGCCCGTTCTCCTTGCGGATGAGCTCCATGGCCACGGGGTCGCTGAGGTCGCGGGTGCTGCAGCCGAGCTTGCCGGCCACGTACTCCTTGGCCTCCTTGAGGCGCATGCGCTTCGACATCTGCATGCGTGCGACGAGGTCTCCCGCCGCGCGCATCCCGCCCATGCCGGCAGCCTGCGCGTGCGCGCCCTCCATCCCGAGGGCGTCGCCGGTACCCGCCTAGTACCCGTCGATCTTCAGGATCTCGACGAAGGCCTTGCTGGCCCTGCTGGTCGCGTCGGCTGGCGGGAAGAGGCAGGTCGGCACCCCGCCGACGCCCATGCCCACGTTGACGTGGATCGGGATCGTGGCGACCTCGGCGGCGGGCTTGATGAAGGTGATCGCCCGGGCGATGTTCCAGGCCGTGGACTTGCCGGTGTTGATGTTGACTGCCGGCCCGTAGATGCTGGCGCCGGCCGCGGTGACGACCTCGAGCTGCTCCTTGGGCCACATGCCGGCGAGCCGCTTGCCGTCGAACTCGAGCTGGCCGTGCATGCCGAGCACGAACTCGCTCGCCATGCCGATCTCGATGCCCAGCCACGGGTACCGCTCGCGGAGCATGCGGCAGGCGGTGAGGGCGGCGAGGAAGTCGGCGTCGCCCGCCGCCCCCGTCGTGTCCATGTCGATGCCGTCGGCGCCGGCCTCGATCATCGCGTCGGAGACGAAGTTGATGTCGTCGACGAGCATCTTGCAGGCAGCGACCTGGGCGTCACGCGCCTCGTCGATCCTGCCCATCGGCAGCAGCTCGGACCAGTTGGGGATGGGGCCGTCCGGCTGCGAGTAGCGGCCCAGGTCGGGCATGGCCCCGTACTGCACCGGGTTGGTGAGCAGCGCCTGGGCGATCTTCATGCTCTGGCCCTCGTGGGCCACGTTGGTCTTGACGGCCTTGTAGGAGTAGTCCGCCTGCCACAGCTCGGGCATGTCGACGCCGACGATCGTCTCGTAGCTCTGCAGGTCCTGCACGCGGTTGCCGATGTGCTTGGTCCCCGTGCCGTCGTTGCTGAGGACGACCTCGTCGCCGAGGTCGACCGACGTGAAGCGCGCCGGCGAGGCGTAGATGTCGAGCAGGTGGTCCAGCTCGTCCTGCGTGAGTTCGGGGACCCTGGCCTTCTTGGCCGCGATCTGGGTGCCGGCCTCGAGATCAGCCTTGATCTCCGAGCTAGTCATCTCGACGAGCGACCCGTCACCCATGCGAGTGGGGATCCTGGGCTCCAACAGCATCACCTCCGTCTTCGTCCGGGTCGACCGCCTGCGCCGTGGCGCACGAGGCCCGCGAGCTACCACGATGAGAGCGAAACGATGCGACCACTGTCCGGCGGGCCTTGCGCGCCAGTCTACAGCCCGCCGTTCGGCGGGCGCCACCGGACACGTGCGGGCGGAGACGGTCCGTCGCAGGGTGGGCGATCAGCTGCCGGGGCACCGCACCGGCCGATCGGCGAAGGGCTCCATCGGAAGACGCCACGCCGACGGCTCCACCGGCACGGACGCCCCCGCACCGGACCTGCCCTCCCCGAGCGAGACCCTGACCTCGCCGGTCGGCTGAGCGCCGAGCGTGAGCCGAACGACGCCTCCGGCCGCCTCCACTGCGGCCGCCTCCACTGCACACTTCCTGCCGTCCGCCCGGACGGTGAAGCCGTGCGGCAAGACCGAGGGGGCCAGCTCTCCATCGGCCGTCAGCAGCAGCTCCCGGCCGATGAGCTCGGCGTCCACCAGTCGTGGAGAGGCGGCGACCGCGGTGCGGCCAAGGACCTCTCGAAGGACAGCCGCCGCCCAGCGGCGCGCGGCGAGCTTCACGTCAGCCGGCCTCGTGAAGTGGACGTTGCCGTGCAGATCGATGTCGTAGAGCACGGGGCCGGACAGGATGTGCGACGTGCCCCAGGCTTCCGCCTGAGCCCGTCGCACGGTGTTGATGCCCTGCGCCGTGTAGCGCTCGTCGTAGTCGCCGATCTGAGCGACGAGCAGCGGCGTCCTGAAGTCTCGCCACAAGCGATCGGAGAGTCCTTGCAGCGCCGCCTTGTACTCGGGACCAGGCGTACGCCGTCTGGCATCGCGCTCTCCCTGCCACCACAGCACAGCACGGACCTTGCCGCCCACGGCGGCGATCCGCCGCGCCATCGATGCGTAGCACGTGCCGGCTGGCCGATCCGCCTTCGACGCAGGATCCCAGACCGCGATGCTCGTGCTGCCACGGGCACAGGGGACGAACGCGACCGGGACGTGCTCCTCGGCCAGAAGGAACGTGGCCACCACCGGCCAGACCGACCCCCTCGCGTGCCTGTCGGCACTGATCGCGTCGACCTGTCCTGCATTGGAGTCGACCGGGTCGCGCAGTTCCTTCCAGCGGTCGTCGTTGCCGAACATCGAC
Source organism: Actinomycetota bacterium (assembly GCA_012514235.1). GTDB lineage: Bacteria > Actinomycetota > Thermoleophilia > UBA2241 > UBA2241 > CAIXSE01. Next base: position 507 of record JAAZAR010000084.1, on the reverse strand, counting down.
GCCCGCAGGGTGGGACTTGAGTACGAGAAGGTGAAGGGGCTTCGCCCGCTGGCATTGCTCTGCCCGGCGACGACGTAGACATCGCCGATCCCGATGAGCCGCCGCCGGCAGACCACGCGAGGGCGAAGGACGCTCCGGGCTATGAGGGTGAACTGACCGGCGCGAACGCGCGTGAGCCGCGCCCTGAAGTCGCCGTCACGGTCGCAGCGGACCGTGGCGCGTCGTCCGCCGCACGATACGGCGACCTCCCCGCGCACGCCCATGCAGCGCCCGCGGACGACAAGGTCGGCCCGGCCGTCCGCACCTCGCTGGACGACCTGCCACGGACGAGGCGTGACGACCGCGATGCGCGCCCGCGCCACGCTCACGGCCGGCTGCGAGAGCACCACGGCCGCGAGCGCGGTGGCCACAACGGCCGTGACGACCACGATGCGGTGATGCATCCTGACCCCTCCCACGCCCTGAAGTGGAGCCGGCGGGCGGGATCGAACCGCCGACCTGCCGCTT
>JAAZAR010000108.1 GCA_012514235.1 Actinomycetota bacterium | reverse complement strand
GCTCCTGTTGCTCGCCGGGCTCGTGTACCTCTGGCGGCTCGGCGGGCTGGACTGGGGACCGGCGGGCAGGCGACGGCGGGCGGCGCGAGAGGCGCGGCGCGGGACGCGCGAGCAGCACCCGCCTGACCTCGCGACCTCGCCCGCGGCCGCCGACGACACGTCGGCGGCCTCCGACGGCGCGCCCGCCTCCCGGCCCGCGGGAGGCGCCGCGTGAAGCCGCGCCGCGGACCCCATCCCTCCCGCACGGCCGAGGCCGTCGGGCGGATGCTCGACGTGCAGGGCGGCCCGCCCATGGCGGGCGACGTGCCGGTGATCACGTCCAGCCTCGAGCGCCTCATCGCCTGGGGCCGCAAGAACTCACTCTGGCCGTTCGGGTTCGGGTTGAGCTGCTGCTTCGTCGAGATGGCCACCAGCCTGACCGCCCGCTACGACATCGCCCGCTACGGCGCCGAGGTGCTGCGCATCTCGCCGCGGGAGGCAGACGTCATGATCGTCGCCGGCACGGTGTTCAAGAAGATGGCGCCGGTGGTGGTGCAGCTGCACCGGCAGATGATGGAGCCCCGCTGGGTCATCTCCATGGGCTCGTGCGCCAACTCGGGGGGGATGTTCGACGTGTACAGCGTCGTGCAGGGGGTGGACTCCATCCTCCCCGTGGACGTGTACGTGGAGGGCTGCCCGCCGCCGCCCACAGCGCTCATGGAGGGACTGCTGCTGCTCTCGGCCCAGGTGTCCATCGAGAAGCGGCCGCTCAGCTGGGTCGTCGGCGACCAGGGAGTGGTCAAGCCGAGCGGCATCTCCATGCGCGACCTGCGCCGCGACGGCGTCGTCGCGACCGACAAGCTCAGGCCTCCGGACGAGATGTGAACGACGAGCAGCGCACACAGCCGGACGACGTCCCGCACCAGCAGAGCGAGACCAGGCCGGAGCACGGCGAGGGGCCGGTGCAGCCGTGCCAGTGGCCGGTCGCCGCAGTGGCCGGCGGAGGCGCTGCCCCGCCGCCGGCCGTGTTCCGCGAGCTGCGCGAGCGGTTCCCCGACCTGCCGCTGACGGAGCAGACGACGGCGGACGGCATCCCGACCGCCTGGATCCCCCGGGAGCAGACGGCCCAGGTCCTGCGCTACCTCGGACGCGAGGCCGCCGAGCCGTTCGCGATGCTCTACGACCTCGGCGGCGTCGACGAGCGCGAGCGGCTTCACCGCGAGGGCATGCCCGATGCCGCCTTCAGCGTCTTCTACCATCTCGTCTCGTACAGCCGGAACGCCGACGTGCGCCTCAAGGTCGCGTTGCCCGAAGAAAGGCCGGAGGTCGACTCGGTGGCCGGCATCTGGCCCGCCGCCGGCTGGTACGAGCGCGAGCTCTGGGACATGTTCGGCGTCGGCGTCGCCGGCCATCCGCAGCTCAAGCGGCTGCTCAACCCGCCGTGGTGGGACGGGCACCCGCTGCGCAAGGAGCACCCGTCCCGCGGCACGGAGTACGGGCCCTTCGAGATGTCGGAGGACGTCTTCGACGAGATGCAGGAGCAGCTGCGCTTCAAGCCCGAGGAGTGGGGCCTGCCGCGTACCGAGGACGACCCCACGCTCATGTACCTGAACATCGGCCCGCAGCACGGCGCTACCCACGGACCCTTCCGCGTGGTCGTCGGGCTGCGCGACGAGGAGATCGTCCACCTCGTCCCGGACATCGGCTACCACCATCGCGGCTCCGAGAAGATGGCGGAGCGCCAGAGCTGGCACACCTACATCCCGTACACGGACCGGGTCGACTACCTCGGCGGCGTGACCAACAACCTGCCCTACGTGCTCAGCGTCGAGAAGCTCTGCGGCATCGAGGTGCCGGAGCGAGCGCAGCTCGTCCGCATCCTGCTGTGCGAGGCCTTCCGGATCGCCAGCCACCTCGTCTTCTACGGCACCTTCGCCCAGGACATCGGGGCTCTCTCCCCCGTCTTCTACATGTTCGAGGACCGGGAGCGGCTCTTCGACGACGTCATCGAGCCCATCACCGGGGGGCGCATGCACCCCAACTGGTTCCGGATCGGAGGCCTCGCGGAGGACCTGCCCACGGGATGGAAGCAGCCGGTGCTCGACTACCTGGACTACCTGCCGGCGCGGCTCGACGAGTACGACCGTCTCGTCATGGACAACCGGATCATGAAGGCGAGGACCGTGGGCGTCTCGGCGATCACAGTCGACGAGGCCGTGGCGTGGGGGCTGACCGGCCCGATGCTGCGCGCGGCCGGTCTGCCCTGGGACTGGCGCAAGCAGCGGCCGTACAGCCACTACGACTGGTTCGAGTTCGACGTGCCGGTGGGGACGACGGGCGACGCCTACGACCGCGCGGCCGTCCACGTCGAGGAGATGCGCCAGAGCCTTCGGATCATGCGCCAGGTGGTCGAGGCGATGCCGGACGGCCCCTACAAGGCCTTCCACCCGCTCACCACGCCTCCCGCCAAGGAACCGCACACGATGCACGACATCGAGTCCCTCATCACGCACTTCCTCGGCGTGACGTGGGGGCCGGTCGTGCCGCCCGGAGAAGCCTGCATCTACACGGAGGGCACCAAGGGACAGTACAGCTACTACACCATCAGCGACGGCGCCACCAGCCCCTACAGGGTCAAGATCCGCACGGCGTCGTTCCCGCACCTGCAGGTGCTGCCCAAGCTGTGCACCGGCTACGAGATCGCCGACCTCGTCACCGTGCTCGGCAGCATAGACTTCGTCATGGCGGACGTGGACAAGTGAGCGGCGTGACTGCGACACCCCGTTCGCCCGTGCCCGGAGAGAGCGCGTCATGAGCCTGAGCGACGACGAGATCCGGCAGCTTGACGCGATCCTCGATCACTACCCGGACCGGCGGGCCGCCGCCGGCACCGCCATGCGGCTGCTGCAGGCCCGGCGGCGCTGGCTCTCGGACGAGGCGATGGCCGACCTCGGCGAGTACCTCGGGCTCACCGTGGCGGAGCTCGACGGACTCGCCACCTTCGGCAACATGGCCTTCCGCAAGCCGGTCGGCCGCCACGTCGTCCTCATCTGCGACAGCTTCGCGTGCTGGAGCCTGGGCTACGCCGAGCTGCGCGCCGCCGTGGAGGCGGAGCTCGGCGTCGGCATGGGGCAGACGACCCCGGACGGCAGGTTCACCCTGCTGCCCATCGTCTGCCTGGGCGCCTGCGACCGCGGGCCCGCGATGATGGTGGACGACGAGCTGCACGGGCCGGTGGCGCCGGACGACGTGGCCGGCATCCTGGAGGCGTACGCATGACGAGCCGGCCAGGACTGCCGGGGTACCCGGCCGAGGACCGGCCGTTCACGCGCGCCATGCGCGCCGACGGACGGCCGGCCACCATCGACGACTACATCGCCGCCGGAGGCTACGAGGGCCTGCGGCGGGCCCTCGACCTCGAGCCGGGGGAGATCACCTCGATGGTGACCGAGTCCGGGCTCCGCGGCCGCGGCGGCGCCGGCTACTCCACCGGCCGCAAGTGGAGCACCATGCCGCTCGGGCCGGACGCGCCGCGCCCCAAGTACATCGTCTGCAACGCCGACGAGATGGAGCCGGGCAGCTTCAAGGACCGCTTCCTGATGGAGCGCAACCCGCACCTGCTGCTGGAGGGCATGCTGCTCGCCGCCCTCGCCACCGAGTCGGATGCGGGCTACATCTTCCTGCGCCAGCAGTACGACGGGTCGGCGGCCGCTCTCGAGCAGGCGCTTGCCGAGGCGCGCGGGCGCAGCTACCTCGGCAAGGACGTCCTGGGATCCGGGTTCCCCTTCGACATCCAGCTGCACGAGAGCATCGGGCGCTACATCTGCGGCGAGGCCTCGGCCATGCTCAACGCGCTCGAGAGCCAGCGTCCCAACCCGAGGGCGCGGCCGCCGCACATGACCGGCGCCGGTCTCTTCTCCCGGCCGACGGTCGTCAACAACGTGGAGACGTACATGGCCGTGCCCGCCATCCTCCGGCACGGCCCCGACTGGTGGAAGGGCCTCTCCGTCACCGACGAGGGCGGCACCAAGGTGTTCGGCGTGGCCGGCCGCGTGGCGAAGCCGGGCTGCGTCGAGCTCCCGATGGGCGTGCCGATGCGGGAGCTCATCGAGGTGCACGCCGGCGGCCTGCTGCCCGGCTACGGCCTCCGGGCCGTCTGCCCCGGCGGCGCGTCCACGGCGTTCGTCGCTCCCGCCGATCTGGACGTCCCGCTCGGGTTCTCCACCATGGGCGAGGCCCGCAGCCGGCTGGGGACGGGCACTCTCGTCCTCCTCGACGACCAGACCTGCCCCGTCGGCATGCTGGTCAACATGCTGCAGTTCTTCGCCCAGGAATCCTGCGGCTGGTGCACCCCGTGCCGTGAGGGACTGCAGTGGATGGCCTCGCTGCTCGAGGATCTCGAGTACGGACGCGGCGAGCCGGGCGACATCGACGTGCTCGCCGAGGGCGTGTGGTTCATGGAGTCGGACAAGTGCTTCTGCGACCTGGCGCCGGGCGCCATGCAGCCGCTCGAGAGCGCGCTCCGCCTGTTCCCGGAGGACTTCGCGCGCCACGTCGAGGAGGGCGGCTGCTCCTACCGGCGCCGCGGCTCGGACGCGCCGGCCATGCGGGGGACGACATGGTGAACGGCGACCGGCGCGGCGCGGCGCGCAAGCTCGTCACCGTCGTCATCGACGGCGTCGAGTACCAGGCGGAGGAGGGCCGCAACATGCTCGACGTGGCTCTCGCGCTCGGCTTCGACCTCCCCTACTTCTGCTGGCACCCCGTCATGGGGTCCATCGGCGCCTGCCGCCAGTGCGCCGTGCGGCTGTACTGGACGGACAGGGAGGGCAACGAGAAGAGCGAGATCGCGATGGCCTGCATGACCGAGGCGCAGGAGGGGACGAAGATCGACATCTTCGACCCCGACGCCATCCGCTTCCGGGCCGAGATGATCGAGCTCATGATGCTCAGCCATCCGCACGACTGCCCGGTGTGCGAGGAGGGCGGGGAGTGCCACCTCCAGGACATGACCGTCATGACCGGGCACAGCTATCGCCGCTACCGGGGGCGCAAGCGGACCTGGGTCAACCAGGACCTCGGGCCGTTCGTCACCCACGAACTGAACCGCTGCATCACCTGCTACCGCTGCACGCGCTTCTACAACGACTACGCGGGCGGGCGGGACTTCGGCGTGTTCGGCATCCGCAACCAGGTGTACTTCGGACGCGCCGAGAGCGGCACGCTGGAGAGCGAGTTCAGCGGCAACCTCATCGAGGTCTGCCCGACGGGTGTGTTCGACGACAAGCCCTTCTCCCGACGGTACACGCGGAAGTGGGACCTGCAGACGGCGCCGTCCGTGTGCCCGAACTGCGGCCTCGGCTGCACGACGACGCCCGGCGCGCGCTACGGCGAGCTGCGCCGGGTGCTCAGCCGCTACAACCCCGACATCAACACGATGTTCCTCTGCGACCGCGGCCGCTTCGGGTTCGAGTTCGTGAACGCGGCCGAGCGGGTGCGGCAGGCGCGGGTGACGGCGGCCGTCCTGCCGCCGACGGCGGTGACGGACCAGCCGGCCGGCGCGCCGGCCGCTGCCGAGGCCGCGCCGCCGACGCGGATGCCCGTGCCGGAGGCGCCGACGGAGGAGGCGGCGCGGGAGCAGGCGGCGGCCATGACGGGCATGCACCCGGAGAGGACGGGCGGCCGGGCCGGAGGCGAGGCCGCCCCGCTCACCGGCGAGCTTGCCCTGGATGCCGCGGCGGGCCTGCTGCGCGGCCGCCGCGCCCTCGGCATCGGCTCGCCGCGCGCCTCCCTGGAGGCCAACTATGCGCTGCGCGCCCTGGTGGGGCCCGCCAACTTCTTCCGCGGCATGTCCGACACGGACGACCGCCTTGTGAGCGCCGTGCTGGCGGTCGCCGCCGACCCTCGCCTGCGGCTGGCGTCGGCGGCGGACATCCACGACGCGGACGCGGTGCTCGTGCTCGGCGAGGACGTCACGAACACGGCCCCGATGCTCGACCTCGCCATCCGCACCTGGCTGCACCTGCGGCCGAACGAGGTCGAGGAGCGCAACCACATCCGGCGCTGGAACGACGCCGGCATCACCCGCATCAAGCGGCGAGAGCCGAGCGCCCTCTGGATCGCGACGACGCACGCCACCAAGCTCGACGAGGTGGCCGCCGGGGCACACCGCGCGGCGCCCGACGACCTGGTGCGTCTCGCACTCGCCATCGCGCACGAGGTCGACGCCGAGGCACCGCCTGTTGCCGGCCTCGGCGAGGACGAGGCAGAGCTCGCGCGGCGCTGGGCCGCCTCCCTGAGCGCGGGCACGGCGCCGCTCGTCGTGGCCGGCTGCTCGACCGGCTCCAGCGAGCTCGTCCGGGCGGCCGCGCAGCTGACGCTCGCCTTGCGGCGCGCCTGCCACCTGCGGGCAGGCGTCGACTGCGCCGACCTCGTGCTCACCGTCCCGGAGCCCGACAGCCTGGGCCTTCGCCTGCTCGGCGGCGGGACCCTTGTACAGGGCCTCGCGGCGATCGCCCGCGGGGAGGCCGACGTGCTCGTCGTGCTGGACGGCGGTCTCGAACACCGCGTCCCCGCCATGCTGGTGGACGACCTGCTGCGCCGCGACATACCCGTGATCGCGCTGCCCGTGCTGGAGGACCGGCTCACGGCGCGCGCCGACGTAGTGCTGCCGGCGGCGACGTTCGCGGAGGAGACCGGGACCTGGGTGAACCACGAAGGCCGGGCGCAGCGCTACTTCTCCATGCTGCCGCCGAGGGGCGACGTGCGCCCGGCGTGGCGCTGGCTCCGTGAACTGCTCGTGCGGCTTGGCCGTCGTGAGGCACGGGGCTGGAAGACGCCGGACGACGTGCTCGCGGCGATGGAGATGGAGCTGCCGGCGTTCCGCGGCGTCACGGCCGTCGCGCCGCCCGCCGGCTGGCGGGACCACGGCCGCAAGGTCGCCCGCCAGCCGCTGCGCTGGAGCGGGCGGACCGCCGTCGACGCCGACCGCACCGTGTTCGAGCCGGGGCCGGTGCCCGACCCCGACGCGCCGTTCGCCTACTCGCTCGAGGGCCTCCAGCCCCAGCAGTCGCCGGACGCCCTCCGGGCGCGCACGTGGTGGCCGGGCTGGAACTCCTCCAACGGGCTGCACAGGTTCGGGGAGGAGCTCCGGGCCGTGGGGCCGGCTCAGCCGTCCGGGGTCCGCCTGCTGGACGGGGCCGGGGGCGGCCCCGAGCTGCCCCAGGTCGCCGCGCCGCCGCGCTTCACGCCGCGCGCCGGCGAGGTGCTGCTCGTCGCGCTCCCCCACATCTACGGGTCGGAGGAGCTCAGCATGTACACGCCGGGCATCCGCGAACTGGCCCCGGCGCCGTACATCGGCCTCAACGCTGAAGACGCGGAACGGCTCGAGGTGCGCGAGGGCGACCTCCTCGAGCTCTGGCTGCCGTGGATGGACACGACGGCGCCTTTCAGGCTCGTGCCGTCGCTCGTCACCGGTACGGCCGGGCTGCCGGTCGGGCTGCCCGGCCTCCCCTACATCTCGCTGCCGGCGAGAGCGCGGCTCTCCAGGGCGGAGGGACAGTGATGGCCTGGTACTGGCAGCTGCTCATCGTCCTCGGCGTGCTGATCGCCGCGTTGACCATCGCCGCCGGGCTGATCTGGTACGAGCGGCGGCTCCTGAGCCTCGTGCAGGACCGGTACGGCCCCAACCGCGTGGGACCCGCCGGCCTGCTGCAGGTACTCGCCGACACCGTCAAGATCATCTTCAAGGAGGACTGGGTGCCGCCGTTCGCCGACCGGCGGGTGTTCGTGGTGGCGCCGTCCCTGGTGCTGATCACGGCGCTGCTCTCCTTCATGGTGGTCCCGGTCGCCGAGGGGTGGGTCGTCATCGACCTCGACATCGGCCTGCTGTTCATCCTCGCCATGTCGTCGCTCGCCGTGTACAGCGTGGTGCTCGCCGGCTGGTCGTCGCGCAGCAAGTACTCGCTCGTCGGCGGGCTGCGCGCCGCCGCCCAGATGGTGAGCTACGAGGTGTTCATGGGCCTCTCGCTCATCGGGGTGGTCGCGCTGGCCGGCTCGTTCGACCTGGGCGACATCGTCGAGGCGCAGGAGGGACTCTGGTACGTCGTCCCCCAGTTCGTCGGCTTCGTCGTGTTCCTCGTCGCCGGGCTCGCCGAGACGCGCCGCATCCCCTTCGACCTCACGGAGGCGGAGAGCGAGCTCGTCGCCGGCTACCACACGGAGTACTCGGGCATGAAGTTCGGCCTGTTCCTGGTGGGGGAGTACGTGGCGATCACGCTCTTCTCGGCGCTCATCGCCACGCTGTTCTTCGGCGGCTGGCTCGGTCCGTGGCTGCCCGGCGTGGTGTGGTTCCTCATCAAGACCTTCATCTTCATCACGCTCTTCATCCTGATCCGCGGCACGTTCCCACGGCCGCGGTACGACCAGCTGATGGCCCTCGGATGGAAGGCGATGCTGCCGCTCAGCCTGCTCAACCTGCTGATCACCGGCGCCATCGTCGTGGCGAGAGCGGGGTGAGCACGTGACGCCGGACCGTCCCCAGATCATGCGCCCCGACGAGCAGGTGGAGACCCACCCGCCGCTCACGACCGACGTCGTCACGGTCGGCGGCCTGGCGCGGCGCGGCCAGCCGCTGCTGCCGCGCATCGGCCGCACCGTGTGGTCGACGCTGGTCGGCATCGGCGTGGTGATCAGCCACGCGTGGCGCAGCCGCGACACCATCCAGTACCCGGAGGAGATGGTGTACCTGCCGCCGCGCTACCGGGGGCGGATCATCCTCTCCCGCGACCCGGCGGGCGAGGAGCGGTGCGTGGCCTGTTACCTCTGCTCGGCGGTGTGCCCGGTGGACTGCATCGCTCTGCAGGCCACGCAGGACGAACACGGCCGCCGCTATCCGGAGTGGTTCCGCATCAACTTCTCGCGCTGCATCTTCTGCGGCTTCTGCGAGGACGCGTGTCCGACCTACGCCATCCAGCTCACCCCGGACGTGGAGATGAGCGAGTACGATCGCCCGAACATGGTGTACGAGAAGGAGGACCTGCTGATCAGCGGGCCGGGCAAGTACCACACGCACGACTTCTACCGCGTCGCCGGCCTCGCCATCGGCGGCAAGGGCAAGGGCGAGGCCGAGAACGAGGCGCCCCCCACGGACGTGAGGGACCTGCTGCCGTGACGATCCTCTTCTACATCGCCGCGGCGGTCGCCGTCCTCGCGACGCTCCTCGTGGTCACGCGCCGCAACCTCGTCCACGCGCTGCTCTACCTCGTCGTCTCGCTGTTCGCGGTGGCGGTCGTCTTCTACACGCTCGGGGCGCCGTTCGTCGCCGCGCTCGAGGTCATCGTGTACGCCGGCGCCATCATGATGCTCTTCGTGTTCGCCGTCATGCTGCTCAACCTCCAGGCAGCCTCGCCGCCGCGCGTGCCGTGGACGGCGTGGGTGGGACCGGCCGTCCTCGTCGGAGTCCTGCTGGCCGAGGTGATCTACGCGCTCACCATCGAGACGCAGCCGCTCGCCGGCGCCGAGGTCGGTGCGACGGCCGTCAGCGAGGCGCTGTACGGCCCCTACGTGCTGGCCGTCGAGCTCGCATCGATGCTGCTGCTGGCGGCGCTCGTCGCCGCGACGCACGTCGCCGCCCGCGCGCGCGAGGACCAGACCGCGGCCTCGGTCGAGCGCGGCCGCGCCGTGCTGCACGGGCAGGGCACGGCGTCCGAGCCCGGCGTGATCGTCGAGGAGGGCGACGCCTGATGGCCTCCGTCTCCCTCGAGCACGCCCTCATCCTGGCGGCGATCCTGTTCGCCATCGGCTTCGCCGGGCTGCTCACGCGCCGCAACCTGATCGTCGTGCTGGCCTGCATCGAGATCATGCTGAACGCCGCCGGGCTGGCCTTCGTCGCCGCCGGCGCCCGCTGGGGCCAGGCCGACGGCCAGGTCATGTTCCTCTTCGTCCTCGCCATGGCCGGGGCCGAGGTCGCCGTCGGCCTGGCCATCGCCATCCGCTTCCGCCAGTCCCTCAAGGGACTGGACGTGGACGACGCCGACAGGATGAGGGGCTGAGGCCGTGCTGTCGCTCCTCTGGCTCATCCCCGCGCTGCCCGCCGCCGGCTTCGTGCTGCTGGTGCTGCTGAACCGCCGGCTCGGCCGGGCCGGGGCCGCCTGGATCGGCGCCGGCTCAGTCGGCCTCTCGATGCTGGCGGCGCTGCTCGTCTGCGGCAGCTTCATCGTCTCCCCGCCGGCCGGCGACGCCTGCCGCCAGGTCCTCTGGACCTGGATGGACGTCGCCGGCTTCACGCCGGCCATCGGCTTCTACCTGGACGCCGTGAGCGTCGTCTGGGTGCTGGTCATCACCGTGGTCGGCTTCCTCATCCACCTGTACTCGACCGAGCACATGGAGCACGACGAGGGCTTCACCCGCTTCTTCACGTACCTCAACCTGTTCGTCTTCTCGATGCTCGTGCTGGTGCTGGCGGACAACCTGCTGCTCCTCTACCTGGGCTGGGAGGGCGTCGGGCTGTGCAGCTACCTGCTCATCGCCTTCTGGCAGAAGGATCCGCAGAACGTGTACAGCGGCCGCAAGGCGTTCATCGTCACGCGCGTGGGCGACACGGCGCTCATCGCCGGCCTCTTCCTGCTGCTCACGCAGCTGGGCACGCTCGAGATCCAGCCCCTGCTGCGGGCGGCGGAGCAGACCTGGGCGCCGGACTCTACGGTGGCGGTGGTCGCGGCGCTGCTCATCCTGGGCGGCGCCGTGGGCAAGTCGGCGCAGGTGCCGCTGCAGACCTGGCTGCCCGACGCGATGGCCGGCCCGTCGCCGGTCAGCGCGCTCATCCACGCCGCCACCATGGTCACCGCCGGCGTATACCTCATCGCCCGCACGACTCCCCTCTTCGAGCTCGCCGGGGACGCCCGGCTCGCCGTGGCGCTCGTCGGCATCGTCACGCTGCTCATCGCCGGGTTCAGCGCGCTCGTGCAGCACGACCTCAAGCGCGCCCTCGCGTACTCCACCATCAGCCAGATCGGCTACATGATCCTCGCCCTGGGCGTGTCGGGCTGGGAGGCGGGCGTGTTCCACTTCGGGACGCACGCCTTCTTCAAGGCCCTGCTCTTCCTCGGCGCCGGCGTGGTCATCGAGGCGCTCGCCGGCGAACACGACATCTTCAAGATGGGCGGGCTCGCGCGAAAGCTGCCGGCCGTGTTCGTCACGTTCACGGTCGGCGCCGCGGCGCTCGCGGCGCTGCCGTTCGTCACCAACGGCTTCTACAGCAAGGACCTCGTCATCTCGACGACCCTGGGCACCGCGGACGGCAACGTCTGGCTCTACGTGGGCTCCATCCTGGGCGCCTTCGTCACCACGCTCTACTCGTTCCGCCTCGTGTGGGTGGTGTTCTTCGGCGAGGCCCACACGGAGGTCACGCGGCGGCCGCGCTGGCGGCAGACGATGCCGCTGTGGGTGCTCGCCGTGTTCTCCATCATCACCGGGTTCTTGTGGCTGCCGGCCTGGATCGGGGCGTTCCACCCGCTGGAGGACTTCCTGGACACGGCGCTCCCACCGATCGAGTGGACCGGCCGGTACGCGCACTTCGCCGAGAGTGCCGGCGCAGCGTTCGTCATCATCCTCATCGTGTACGGCGGCATCTTCCTCTCGTACCTGCTCTGGGTGCCGTGGCGGAGGGGCACGCACGCGTTCGCCGCCTCACCGGTCGTGCGGCCGCTGGCGGCCTTCTGGCTCGGCGGCTGGGGCTTCGACTGGCTCTACGAGCGGGTGTTCGTGCGGCCGGTCAAGTGGTTCGCGCACTGGGCCCGCCACGACCTCGTGGACTACGTGGTGGACGGCATCGCGTGGGTCAACCTGGCCGGCTGGCGCACGCTCAGTGCCGGCCAGACCGGCCGCCTGCGCAGCTACGTGGCTGTGGCGGGCTTCGGCGTCGTCCTGGTCCTCGCCGTGGTGGTGCTGAGGTGACCGCATGATCCTGCTCTGGTACATCCTGATCCCGGCCGTCGCGGCGCCCCTGGCGTGGCTGGCAGGGCGCCGCAGCGAGGTGGCCGCCCGCTGGATCGCGGTCGCCGGCACGGCCGCGCCGCTGGCGCTGGTGGCGGGGCAGTGGATCGCCGCCGCCGGGACGCTCGGCGAGACGTTCGCCGCCAGCGGACCCGGCGCGGCCGGCCTGGTCGCCGGGTCCTGGATCGCCGACCTCAAGACGGCGTGGATCGAATCGCTCGGCATCAGCTTCTTCCTCGCCGCCGACGGCCTCACGCTCATCATGCTGCTGCTGACCTTCGCGCTCGGCCTGCTCGCCGTGCTCTGCTCGTGGCGCGGCATCACGCAGCGGGTCGGGGTCTTCCACCTCATGGTGCTCTGGACGGTCGCGGGCCTGGCCGGGGTGTTCCTCGCCCTCGACCTGTTCCTCTTCTACTTCTTCTTCGAGATGATGCTCATCCCGATGTACTTCCTGATCGCCGTGTGGGGCCACGAGCGACGCATCTACTCGGCCATCAAGTTCTTCATCTTCACGCAGGTCAGCGGACTGCTGATGCTGGTCGCGATCATCGCCCTGGTGTTCATCCACGGGCGCGAGACCGGCGTGTACACGTTCGACTTCACCCAGCTGCTGGGGACGCCGATGGCGGCGAGCACGGCGTTCCTGCTCATGCTCGGCTTCTTCGCCGCCTTCGCCGTCAAGCTGCCTGCCTGGCCGCTGCACACCTGGCTGCCGGACGCTCACACCGACGCGCCGACCGCCGGCTCCGTGCTGCTGGCCGGCGTGCTCATCAAGATCGGCGCCTACGGCATGCTGCGCTTCATGGTGCCGCTGTTCCCGGGCGCCGTGGCCGAGTTCCGCACCTGGGCGCTGGTCCTGGGGGTGGTCGGCGTCATCTACGGCGCCGTCCTCGCCTACGCGCAGAGCGACATGAAGCGCCTCGTGGCGTACACGAGCGTCAGTCACATGGGCTTCGTGCTCATCGGCGTCTTCGCCTGGAACGAGCTGGCGCTGCAGGGCGTGATCCTGCAGCTCGTGTGTCACGCCCTCTCCACCGGCGCGCTGTTCATCCTCGTCGGGGGCCTGCAGGACCGCATCCACACCAGGGATCTGGGCAAGATGGGCGGCCTCTGGCAGGTGGCGCCCCGGATGGGCGGCACGGCCATGTTCTTCGCCATGGCCTCGCTCGGGCTGCCGGGCCTCGGCAACTTCGTGGCCGAGTTCCTCATCCTCGCCGGCGTGTGGCAGGTGAGCGAGTGGGCCGCCGTGCTCGGCGCCGTGGGCCTCGTGTTCGCCACCGTGTACGCGCTGTGGATGATGCAGCGCGCGTTTCAGGGCGAGGAGACGCACGGCCTGCGCTTCGCCGACCTCACGAAGATCGAGACCGGCATCTTCGCGAGCATGATCGCGGCGCTGGTACTGCTGGGGTTCTGGCCCCAGCCGCTGATCACGACGGCGCGGCAGACGGTGGACGGGCTCCAGAGGATGACGGCGCAGAGCGCGCTCGCGCAGCCGGCGGACCCGGGTGAGGCCGCCGCCGCGGCGGCCGAGACGGAGACGGCCGGCGGCGACGAAGGGGGTGCGCCGTGACCGTGACGTGGGGCGACCTCCTCACCGTCTCGCCGCTCATCGCGCTCACGCTGGCGGCCGTGGCCGTGATGCTCGCGGCCGCCTTCTTCCGCTCGCACGCGCTCGCGCTGGGCATCACGCTCGGCGGGCTGGCGGCGGCGTTCGGCACGCTCTTCGTCGCCGCCTCCCGCGCCGAGCGCGACGTCACGCCGCTCGTCAGGATGGACGCCTACGCGCTCCTTTTCATCGGCTTGCTCGCAGCGGCGGCCGCGGTCGTCGTCCTCTTCTCCTGGGGCTACCTCGACCGGTTCCGCGTGCACCCTGAGGAGTACTACGTGCTGCTCCTCACGGCGACGCTCGGCGGCGCGACATTGGCCGCGAGCACCCACTTCGCCTCCTTCTTCCTGGGTCTCGAGATCCTCAGCGTCTCGCTGTACGGCCTCATCGTCTACGCCGTGTACCGGGACGAGGCGGTCGAGGCGGCGGTCAAGTACCTCGTGCTCGCCGGCGCCACCTCGGCCTTCCTCGTCTTCGGCATGGCGCTCGTCTACGCCCAGACGGGGACGATGACCGCGGCCGGCGTGAGCGACCTGGTGGCCGGACTGGGCGACGACGTCGTCGCCACCATCGGCCTCGTCATGCTGCTCGTCGGCATCGGGTTCAAGCTGGCCGTGGTGCCGTTCCACATGTGGACCCCGGACGTGTACGAGGGGGCGCCGGCGCCGGTGACCGCCTACGTGGCCACGGTGTCCAAGGGCGCCGTGTTCGCGCTGCTCCTGCGCTTCCTGTTGCCGGTGAGCTCGGATCAGGGATCGACCGTGTTCCTCGCCCTCACGGCCGTCGCCATCGCCTCGATGGTGGCCGGCAACCTGCTGGCGCTGCGCCAGGACAACGTCAAGCGGATCCTGGCCTACTCCTCCATCGCCCACCTCGGCTACCTGCTCGTGGCGTTCCTGGCAACCGGCGAACGCGCCGGCCTGGCGGTGGGCTTCTATCTCATCGCCTACTTCGCGACCACGCTCGCCGCCTTCGGCGTGGTCACCGTGCTCTCCCCTCCCGACCGCGACGCCGACCGCATCGACGACTACCGCGGCCTCGGGTCGCGCCGGCCCGTACCGGCCGCCGTCTTCACCGTCGTGCTGCTCTCGCTGGCCGGCATGCCGCTCACCATGGGCTTCATCGGCAAGTTCGTGATCGTGACGGCGGGTTCCGGAGCGGCGCTGTGGGCGATGGTGATCGTGCTCGTCGCGACCAGCACGATCGGCCTCTACTACTACACGCGGCTCATCGTAGCCATGTACGTGCGCCGGCGGGACGAGGCCGGGCCGGCGGCAACGCCGCTGCCCGCCGCCCCCGGAGGGACGCTCGGCGTCTCCGTCCTCGGCGTGCTCACGCTGTTCCTGCTGGTGTTCGGCGTGTATCCGCAGCCGTTGCTGCGGCTGGTGGAGCACGCCGTCTCCGTGCTGCCGTGGCCATGAGCGGAGCGACGCGCCTGAGCCGGCGACCCTGAGCCGGAACGCTGCGCCGAACCTGAGCTGGGCGAACGCTGAGCGGAACTCCTCACCTGGGCCAGGACGGGTCAGAAGCACCCCGAGGGGGTATCAGGTCGGCGACTTCACCGGTGCGGCGAACGCCCACGACACCGACGGGGAGGACCGATGGCATCAGCGGAGATCGACAGCGGGATCTGCGGGTTCTGCACCACCGTCAGGACCACCAGCGAGGGACGCACGGTACGCGTCGAGTTCGAGACCGAGTGCGGCTACGTCGAGCGCTTGGCCGAGGCCCTGACGGAGGTCGACCCCTTCCGTGAGATCAGCTACCGCGGCGAGGGTCCGGTGACACTCAGACTCGCCGCCGAGCACCTCGCCCACCCCGCCTGCCCGGTCCCGGCCGGCATCATCAAGGCGATCGAGGTGGAGGCCGGCCTCGCGTTGCCCGAGGACGCGAGCATCAAGCCGCGCAAAGACTGAGGCGCCGCTACCGGGCCGGCCCTGCGGCGAGCTCGACCTGGGCGGAGCGCGCCGCTCCTGAGGCGTCGATCCAGGAGACGGTGACCGTGTCGCCGGGCCGGTACTCGACGATCAGGGCGCCGAGCGCCTCCGCGGAGGTGACGGCGGCGCCGTCCACGGCGGTGACGACGTCCCCGGCGGCGAGGCCGGCGCCCTCCGCCGGGGACCCCGGCACCACGGCCGTCACGACGGCGCCGTGGTCGGCGTAGCCTGACGGGACCTGCCCGACGTCGACGGTCTGCACGCCGAGGAACGCCGTCTCGCCGACGTGCACGGTGCCCGAGTCGTCGCCGGCCCTGATCTGTGCCACGACGGCCATCGCCGTGTCGATGGGCACGGCGAAGCCGTCGGTGTCCGACGCGTCCGGCCCGTGAGGACTGGCCACGGAGGCCGCCGTCATCACGCCGATCACTTCGCCGTCGGCGTCCGCCAGCGGACCGCCGGAGTGGCCCGACCGGACGTCGGCGTCCGTGTGGATCAGGCCGCTGAGGAGCTGCGCCCCGCCCGCTCCGTCCCGGGCGACGATCTGCCGATCGAGCCCGAGGACGACGCCGGCGACCACGGTCGGCGCTCCGCCGGCCCCGCCGGCGTTGCCGGCGCCGACCACGACGTCGCCCACCGCGAGCTCGGATGCATCGCCGATAGCGGCCGTCGGAAGTCCGCCCGCGCCCTGCAGCTTGATGAGGGCGATGTCGCGCCTCGAGTCGTACCCCTCCACCTGTGCGGCGTAGGTCCGCCCGTCGCTCACCAGCGTGGCGCTGATCGAGGTGGCGCCGTCGATGACGTGATGGTTGGTGAGCACGTAGCCGTCCGCGGTGAGGACGATGCCCGTCGCGGAGCCCCCGCCCGACGTGTAGCCGTTCTCCACAGTGATGTAGGCGACGGCGGGGATCACCTTCGCGGCGACCGCCGCGACGTCGACCGGAGCGGGCGCCACGCCGGCCGACGACGCGGGCGCGGAGGGCACGCCGGCGAGCGGCTGCTGGAGCACGCCGCCGGAGGCCGTCGGATCCGAGGCACCGGCGTTCGAGATGTGCCTGACCACGCCGGCGCCCGTGAGCAGCGCGAAGGCGACGGCGACGGCCGCAATGAGGAGACCGAGCCGGCGCTGCGGCCGTGCCCGGGCGGCGCTCACGCCGGCCCGGCCCCGGCCCCGGCCCGGCTCGGCCGTGTACCACGTGATGCCGTCGCCCCACCCGGTGGGCTCGTGTTCGTCCGCAGGCGGCTGTCGTCTCGTGGGATCGGGCTCGTCCAGGGGCCCGCCCGGCGCTCGCTGGTCGGGCATGCCGACTCCCCTTGGTCGCGGGTCGATGTCGCTACCCATGGTGTACCCATCAATCCGAGAGATGACTGAGAGGCGACGCAAGGTTTCGGAAAGACCCGCCCGCTGGCTGCGGGGCTCCCGGCGCTACTCCGTCAGGCGGAAGCGCCAGACGGCGAGGACGAAGAACCCCGCTGCCCACGCCAGGGAGACCCAGAAGGCGGGCAGCACGTCGGCGACGTCGAACCCGCGCACGACGATGCCGCGCAGCCCGTCGAGGATCCAGGCGGTCGGCAGCACGTGGCCCACCGACTGGAACGTCTCACCCGTGATCTCCAGCGGGAACCAGGCGCCCGACAGCGCCGCCACCGCCATGGAGACGAGGACGGTGGTCGCGACGAGCGCCTGCTCGCTCTTCAGCACGGAGGCGAGCAGCAGACCCAGCGTGCTCGCCACCAGCGAGAGCGCGACCATCATCACGAGCAGCGCCACCGGATCGCGCAGATAGTCGACCCCGAAGAACAGCTGTGCGACGGCGATGAGCAGCACCTGCTGCAGGAAGGTGAGCAGGAACATCCCGGCCGTCTTGCCGCCGATGAGCTGCGAGCGCCGCAGACGCGTGGTCATGAGCCGCTGCAGCGTGCCGTTCTGCCGCTCGATGATAAGCGCGACCCCCGCCGTCATGAGGCTGAACAGGATGAAGTTGACCATCATGCCGGGCGAGCTGAGCACGAAGCCGCTCGGCGTCTGACCTGCCGCCGTCCCGGCCTCGACCACCTTCGTGGAGACGGCCGGGCTCCCCAGCGCCTGCTCCACGACCGGCCGCGCCCGAGCCGCCGTCTCGGCCACGACGCCCTCCTGCGCGCCGGCGGGCATGCTCCGCGTGGACCACACCGTCTCTGCCGCCGCCCTCGAGGCCAGCTCGACCGTCACCTGCTGCGAGGCCAGCGAGCGAACCTCGCTCGCCACCCTGGACGCCCCGCTCACACCCTTCGTGGCGACGATGGTGAGGTCCGCCTTCTGCGCGGACGCCACGGCGTCGCTGTAGCCCTCGGGGATGATCAGCCCGGCGGCGGCGCGCTCGTCCGCCATCCACTGCTCGAACGCGCCGCCTTCCTTGAAGTCCACGCGCACGACCTCCGAGTCCTCCAGCCGCGCGACCAGCTGGCTCGCGGCGGCGGCGCCGTCCGCGTCCCACACGGCGAGCGGCAGCTTGTCCACGTCGCTGCCGCCTCCGAACAGCACCCCGAAGAAGGCCGTGAAGGCGAGCGGCATCAGGATGATGAAGATGAACGACAGCCTGTCGCGCACGGTCTCCCGCAGATCCTTGGCGGCGAGCAGGGCGGCGAATCTCACGAGAACCGCCTCCTCATCCTGAGGACGGCGAAGAAGAAGAAGGCCACGGCGAACCCCAGTGGGACAAGCACCTGCCAGCGGATGTCGAGCGCCCCGCCGCCGCGCAGCGCCGTGTCCCACCCCTGGATGAGCCAGCCGTTGGGCGTGAGCTTCTGCACCACCGCATAGGTGTCGCCCGTCTGCGCGGTGCCGGTGAAGTTGCCGCCGAGCAGCGCGAGCACCAGGTAGATGCCGGAGCCGATGGCGCCCGCCTGGGCGGGCGTCCGGGCGAAGGCGATGATGAGAAGGGCGAGGCCGCCGGCTACGCCGGCGGCCACAAGCGTGAGCAGGACGACCGCATCGATGCGGCCCCAGTCGATGCCGAAGATCAGGCGGCCGGCGATGAGCAGCACCACCGCCTGCAGCAGCACGGTCACGAACACGGAGACGAACTTGCCGCCGATGATCGTCCCGTGCCGTGTGGGCGTGGTGAACAGCCGCGGCATGGTGCCGTCGCGGTCCTCGGTGAGGATGGTCCGAGCAACGTTGGCCGCACCG
>JAAZAR010000160.1 GCA_012514235.1 Actinomycetota bacterium | reverse complement strand
GCGCACGACATGACGAAGTCGATGTTGGGAAGGGCGTCGCAGAGGTGCGCGGCGCGAGCTACGTCGGAGAGCACGCTGATGCGGTGCTCGCCGGTCTCGAGGTCGTACGTGCTCATGAGGTCGGAGCCGGTACCGAAGTAGCTGTTGTACCGGCCCAACGACATCGCCGGCTCGCCGGACCGGTCGAAGACCTCGACGACCGGCGGCGCCGTGGCCCGCGCACGCTCCACAAGGTCGCGCGGGATGCGCACCAGATCGCCCTCGACCTCGCAGCCGGCCTCGCGCAGCATCTCGAGCGCTGCGGGGTGCAGCACCCGCATCCCCACCGAACCGATGATCTCCAGCGCGGCTTCGTAGATAGCCGCCTTGTCCGCGTCGCTGAGGTAGGTCAGGCGGCCGGGGCGCCGCCCTTCACGTGCTTCTGAGGTGGGCACTGTCGGCTCCTCCGTGGTCCTTGGGCAGGTCTCGTGCGCTCCACCCTGACTCTCCCCCCGCGCGGCATCAAGAGCGTGCGTCCGTTGTCCAGAGTTCTGTACTCGTTTCGTTGTCGTGCGGCGGAGCGGCCGCTATGCTGGATTCGCGGAAGAGGTGGCGCGGATGGCGAGACAGTACAGACTTGGGGAAGAGGGAACGACGTGGGGAGCGGCGCGCGTCCTCGACGTGCTCGAGTTCCTCGGCCGCCGCACCAGCCCCGCCCCGGCGAGCATCATCGCGTCCTCCTGCAAGATCCCCCGCTCCAGCACCTACGGCCTGCTCAACCTGCTCAAGGAGCGACGCTTCGTCTCGTACCGGGCCGACGAACGCGCCTGGTCGCTCGGCTCGGCGGCGTTCGAGCTCAGCGCCGACGCCCCACTGTTCGCGCACGGACTGGCGGTGCTGCGCGCGTTCGCGACTGTTTCGCGCGGCCTGACCGTGCAGCAAATCGCGAGCGGCGCCGGCATGTCGCGAGCGGCGGTGACCAGGATCCTGCCGTACCTCGTGGAGAGCGACCTGCTGCGAGCCGAGTCGGACGGCACGTACTCCCTGGGGCTCGAGCTCGTGAGCCTGGCGTCCCGGGTGGGCTGGGTCGACCGGCTCCGCATCGCCGCCCGCATCCATCTGGTGCGACTCCGCGACGCGACAGCCGAGACCGCCAACCTGATCCTGCTCGACGGCGACCATGCCATCTACGTCGACCAGGTGGAGAGCTCGTACGCGCTCCGCCACAGCGGGTGGGTCGGGCGCCGGGTGCCCCTCGCGGGCACGGCGACCGGCGCCGCCTTCGGCGACCGCGTCACCTCGCACGTCGCCAAGGACGCCGTCGAGGCCGGCGTCACGTCCATCGTGTGCGCCATCGACGTGCCCGACCACGATGCGGCTGTGGGGATCACCGCTCCCAGCTGGCGCATCGAGGAGTTCGGCATCCCGCGCGCCCAGCAGATGGTGGAGGCGGTGTCGCGGGAGATCGCCCAGCGACTGCGTGGCTGACCGTCGCGGAAGAGCGTGATGGGCCGGCGGGCGGGATGCCCGCCGGCCCATC
This sequence comes from Actinomycetota bacterium, assembly GCA_012514235.1. Classification (GTDB taxonomy): domain Bacteria; phylum Actinomycetota; class Thermoleophilia; order UBA2241; family UBA2241; genus CAIXSE01. Next base: position 6,934 of record JAAZAR010000160.1, on the reverse strand, counting down.
ACCGCCTCTGGCGCGTCCGGAACGACCGCTACAGCAGGTCCCGGACCAGCCGCACTGCGCCGCCGGCGTCGGGGGCGTACCCGGCGGCGCCGATCTCGTCGGCATACGCCTGGGTGAGCGGCGCGCCGCCGACGATCGGCTTGGCGCTCACTCCAGCCTCGTGCAGCGCGTCGACGACGACCTTCATCTTCGGCATGGTCGTCACCATGAGCGACGACATGGCGACCACGTCGGCCTCGTGCTCCCGGGCGGCGTCGATGAACCTGCCGGCGGGCACGTCGACCCCGAGATCGACGACCGTGAACCCCGCGCCGTCGAGCATCAGACGCACGAGCCCCTTACCGATCTCGTGTACGTCACCCTCGACGGTCCCGAGGACGACCGTCCCGCGCCCGCCGCCCACCTGGTCCACGAGCAGTGGCGAGACGACGTCCATCGCCGCCTTCATCGCCTCGGCGGCCACCAGGACCTCGGGGATGAAGAGTTCGCCGGTCGCCATCTTGGCGCCGGCCTCGTCCATCGCGCTGATCAGCGCGTCCTTCATGATGTCCGCCGCCGGGGTACCGGCGTCGAGCTCCTCTCGGGCAAGTCTCGCGGCAGTCGCCCCGTCCCCGACCAGGACGGCCTGCCTGATGTCGTTGATCGACATTGGTTCCTCCTGGCGCCTCACCGGCGCCGACTGTGACGATGCTGGTTACGGGCCCGCGTCACGGGCAGAGCGCCTTGTCGGCGCGGGCGACGACGGCATCCATGTCGCGGCGCACGTCGTCGGGCAGGTCCACCGGCTTGATCACGGACTTGAGACGACGGTACTCGTCCACCGCGCGCTCGTAGAGATCCTTCTCGCCGTCGGCCTCCCACTGCTGCTGCAGCCGGAAGCGGAACAGCCCGGGTTCGACGTAGTCGCGGCAGTGCCTGAGGGTGTGCCTGCTCTGGACGAGGCTGCCGCCGATGCCCGCTGAGAGGATCTCGTCGATCGCCAGGAACTCGTCGTCCACCTGGATACCGCGCACGTACTCCTTGACGACGGCGACAAGCTGATCGTCGATGACCAGCTGGACGGGGCTGGCGAGACTGGCGCCGCCCAGCCGGCCGACGCCGTAGGCGATGTCGATGCCCGCGAGGGCGCCGAGCAGCGCGCCGAGCGCCTTCTCGGTCGTCGCCAGGCCGTCGCTCACGTAGGCGTCCGTCATGATCGGGCAGCCGGACACTCGGATCCCGAAGCCCTCGGTGGTGAGCTGCTGCCCGACGGCGCGCTGCACGTTGGCCATCGGCGTCGCCAGCGTGGAGAACCCGGTCGCCATGTCGCCCGGGCAGTTGAACTGGGTCATCAGGATGGGGTGCCCGGGCTTCACGACCTGGCACAAGACCACATGGGCGAGCGTCTCGGCGCAGTTCTGCACGGCGCTGCCGGCGACGGTCATCGGGCTGGTGAACCCGGTCATCACGTGACCGTCCGATGCGATCGGCACGCCGTGACGGCATGCTTGGATGATCTCTTCCGCGTCCATCGCCTTCATGATGAACGGCGAGACGGTGCCGGGGTTGATGATCGCCACGCTCTGCTCGCGCAGGGCCGCAACGCTGCCCATTCGCGCGACCATGAGCTCGAACATGTAGGGCACGGCTTCGAGGCTGAACGCGTGCATCCAGAGAGGCTTGGTCGTGTTCTGCATCTGGATGTTGAGGGCGTGGACCTCGGCGCTCTCGGCCGGAACGTCCATCGGCGTCTGGATGGCGCAGATGTCGGTGTGGGGAAGTGCCTCGATGATCTGGCACCACTCCGCGTAGCGCGCGACGGAGTTGTCCTCGAACCGTTTCGAGTCCACGTCGTGGTGCAGCATGCTCTGCACGTTGGTGCTGGTGTAGAAGAGGCCGTCCGGGTGCGGGATCGGCAGGTCGTGGCGTGCCTCGGCGCCCTTGACGACGAGCTCGCCGGGGACGGTCTTGACCGCGGTCTCGACGAGCTCGGGGGGGAACTTGACGACGTGCGTCTCGTGGTCGACGTGAGCGCCCGCCTCGGCGAGGATGCCGAGCGCTCCCTGGTGGTCGATCCGCATGCCCAGTGTCGCGAGCAGGTCGAGGCACTTCTCGCGCATCGTCTCCACCTGTTCCGACGAGAGCATCTTCAGCTTCAGCGTGTCCGCCATGTGGTCTCCTTCTCCGGGAATGCGCCGACAGGGCCCGCCGGGAGAGGCGTGCCGTGCCACGCGGACGAGGGATGGGACGGGAGGGCCGGACGGATGGCCTGGGGGTCCGGCGCGCGGACGGCCTAGGGACCGCGTGAGTCGAAGCTGGTGCTGTCCGGCGTGAGGACGTACGGCGGCTCGTCGGGCTCCGGCGCATGCCGGAAGACTGATGGCGTGACGGCAGTCAGCCGGTCCGACATCGGACGAACCCCCCTGGCGGCTGCTCGGCCGCCGCGTACGTCGTGGACGATGCATCCGCAGGCGCGCGCATCGTACGCCCCCGCCCGCGCGAACGCAAGAGCCTTTCTGCCGTCTTCACGGCGTCCGTCTGACGTCCGTGTCAACGAACCGCGTCCATCGTCCGACGAGGCGGACGCTCCCCGCATGGCCGGCTCTCGGACGGCAATTGCGTCTGTAATCCCGGACTGAGGCCGTGGGGGCTGGGCACAGGGTCGGTGGCTCCATACAGTGCCGCGTGAGTCAGTAGCGGCGCGCCCGCGGGCCGGAGGCTGCCCGGGCGCGCCTGAGCCTTGTGAGAGGAGACACACCGGTGACCATCATCCTGGACGGCTCGTCGCTCACCGTCGAGAAGCTCGTGGCCATCGCGCGCGACGGGGAGGAGGTCGCGCTCGACCCGGCCGCCGCCGAGCGCATCACGGCCTGCCGTGCGATGCTCGAGGAGAAGATCGCGGCCCGTGAGATCATGTACGGCACCAACACCGGGATCGGCGAGTTCAGCGAGATCGTGCTGGACGACGAGCAGGTGCAGCAGTTCCAGCGGTTCCTCGTCTACAACCATGCCGCCGGCATCGGAGAGCCCGCCCCCATCGAGGTCGTCCGCGGCGCCATGGCGGCGCGTATCAACGTGCATGCGCACGGCAACTCGGGCAACCGGCTGGAGATCACGCAGACCCTGGTCGAGCTGCTCAACAAGGGCGTCACGCCGGTCATGAGCAGCAAGGGTTCCGTGGGAGCCTGCGGCGACCTCTCGCCCATGGCCCAGATGGCGCTCGTCATGATGGGCGAGGGCGAGTCGTTCTACCGGGGCGAGCGCATGCCCAGCCGCGAGGCGCTCGAGCGCGCCGGCATCCCCGTCCCGGGGCTCGAGGCGCGCGACGGCCTCGCCACGATCAACGGCTCCAACGTGCTCACGGCGATGAGCGCCCTGCTCTGCTACGACGCGGACCGCTGGTTCACGCAGGCAGAGATCGCCGCCGCCATGAGCCTCGAGGCCCTGCTCGCCAACCTCAAGCCGTACAACAGCAAGCTGCACGAGCTGCGGGGCTTCCCCGGGGCGGTCCGCAGCGCAGCGGCCATCCGCGCCTGCATCCAGGACAGCGACCTGGCGACCGGCAAGATCAAGACCAAGGTCCAGGACGCGTACTCCATGCGCTCCACGCCGCAGGTCATCGGCGCCGCGCACGACGCGCTCGCGTGGGCCAAGAGCCAGGTGGAGATCGAGCTCAACGGCGTGGGCGACAACCCGATCTGGGTGCCGGAGGAGAAGCTCACGCTGACCGGCGCGAACTTCCAGGGGACGCCGGTCAGCCTCCCCATGGAGCTGGTCGGTCAGTCCATCACCATGGTCAGCGTGCTCAGCGAACGGCGTCTCAACCGCCTCGAGAACCCGGCCACGAGCCAGGGTCTGCCCGACTTCCTCACGCCCAACCCGGGTTTCTACAGCGGTCTCATGCTCAGCCAGTACACCGCGGACATGCTCATCACCGAGCAGCGTATCCTCTCGGCCCCGGCCGCCACCATGAGCATCCCCGCCGCCGCCGACCAGGAGGACTTCGTCTCCATGGGCATGAACACGGCCCTCAAGAACCGACAGATCCTGGAGAACGCGTTCGGCGTCCTCGGGATCGAGTTCATGGCCGCCGCTCAAGCGCTGGACTTCCGCGACTTCACGCCGGGCAAGGGTGTCCGCGCAGCAAAGAAGGTCATCCGCGAGCACGTCGATCATCTCGACGTCGACCGGCCGCTCTTCCCCGACCACAACGCGATGGCCGAGCTGGTCAAGTCCGGTAAGATCCTCGACGTCGTCGACACCGAGGTCGGCCCGCTGCACTGACGGCCTGAGAGAAGCCCGGGTCCGACCAGACGCCGGGCGCGTCGGCAAGGGCGGCGGCCCGTCAGGGCCGCCGCCCTTGCGCATCAGGCACGCCGTCGGCCTCTTCCGTCGGCGCCGCCGTCACAGGACAGAGCGGGGCCGCCCGAGGCGGCCTGAGCTCCGGTACAGAGCGGCGAGGCCTCCTCGCTCGACAGTCAGGCGGTCAGTTAGACTTGCCGTGACAGGAGGCCCGAATGGACGAACCAGCCGTACGCGCTCAACTCGCCGAAGCCGACATCACCGTCGGCCCCGTCCACAGGAACTTGCCGGCGCCGGAGCTCATCGCCCGGTCGCTGGCGCGTGGCGAAGGCATCTTCGCCGCCAACGGCGCCCTGGTGGTGACGACGGGCGAGCGCACCGGGCGCTCGCCGGCCGACCGGTACATCGTCGACGAGCCGGAGGCCGCCGACGTCGCATGGGGCGGCCCCAACCAGCCTTGCACCCCCGAGTTCTTCGACCGTCAGGTGCGCCGGGTGAGCGACTACCTGCGCCGTCGTGAGGTCTACGTCTTCGACGGCTTCATCGGCGCCGAGCCCACCTACCGCACGCCCATCCGCGTCGTCGCGCGAGCGTCCTGGCACGGGCTGTTCTCGCACACGCTCTTCGTCCGTCCTCAGCCCATCGACCTCGAGGAGTTCCAGCCGGCGTTCACGGTCATCGCCTGCGGCGAGCTCCCCGTCGACGCACGACCCGAGTGGGAGGGCGGCGACGGTCCGGGTCCGGACGAGCGCCCATCGCAGGCGTTCGTCGGCATCAGCCTGAGCCGGCGCCTCATCATCATCCTGGGCACGATGTACGGCGGCGAGATCAAGAAGTCGCTGTTCACGGCCATGAACTACCTCCTGCCGACGCGCAACGTGCTCCCCATGCACTGCTCCGCCACCGCCGGCGAGAAGGGTGACGTCGCCCTGTACTTCGGCCTCTCGGGCACGGGCAAGACCACGCTGTCCGCCGACCCCTCCCGTCGCCTGATCGGCGACGACGAGCACGGCTGGAGCGACCACGGCGTCTTCAACCTCGAGGGAGGGTGCTACGCGAAGGTCATCCGGCTGTCGGAGGTCCAGGAACCTCAGATCTTCAACGCGATCCGGTTCGGTTCCATCCTGGAGAACGTGATCGTCGACCCGCTCACGCGAGCCGTCGACTGGGACGACGACTCGATCACGGAGAACACCCGGGCCACCTACCCGGTCACGCACATCCCGGGTGCGCTGGAGACCGGGCTGGGCGGCATGCCCCGCAACGTGTTCCTGCTCGCCTGCGACGCCTACGGCGTGCTGCCGCCGATCTCGAAGCTCTCCCCCGAGATGGCCAGCTATCACTTCCTCTCGGGCTTCACATCCAAGGTCGCGGGCACGGAGGCCGGCTGCGTCGAGCCCACGCCCACGTTCTCGGCCTGCTTCGGGGCCCCCTTCATGCCTCGTGACCCCGTGGTGTATGCGGACATGCTGTCCGAGCGGCTGCGCACCAGCCGAACGCAGATCTGGCTGGTCAACACCGGCTGGTCCGGCGGCGGCTGCGAGTCAGGCCGGCGCATGCCGATCGAGGTGACCCGCGGCCTGCTGAGAGCGGCGCTCGACGGAGCGCTGGATGACGTGCCCAGGTCGCCGGACCCGATCTTCAAGGTCGAGGTGCCGGCCTCATGCCCAGGCGTCCCGACGGAGCTGCTTGACGCCCGGTCCACCTGGGCGGACGCAGCGGAGTACGATGCGCGCGCAGCGATGCTCGCCAGGCAGTTCCGCGAGAACTTCGAGGCCTTCGCCGGCCGCGTCTCCTCCGACGTGGTCGCGGCCGGCCCGGTCACGTCCGCCTGAGCCGGCGACGAGGCCCGCGTCCCAGACGGAGCTCGATCGGGGCGCTACGGCCACCGCGCGCTGCTCGCGATCCTGGTCGGCGCCGGGCTCTACTGCCTCGCCTCCCTGCCAGTGCGGCTGCTATCGTAGCGGTGCCTGAGTCGGCCCACGCCGCAGACGCTGCGCGCGCCTGTCGTCGGTTCGGGCGGTGTGGCAGGTCGTGCGTGCCGGGATCAGCGAATGGAACTGGGTATGAGTTATGTACCGATCATCCTGAATGTGGGGATCGCGCTGGCGGTCTTCGCCTACGCGCTGCGGGCGAGCGTGGACGATGTCCACTTCGTGGTGCGCGAGCGGCGGCTCATGGGGCTGTCCCTCATCTCGATCTTCGTCGTCACGCCGGCGATCGCCATCGCCGTCGTGGAGTGGGTCTCGATGCCTCCCAGTGCCCGCCTGGCGATCGTCTCGCTCTCGTTCTCGATCATCCCGCCGACCCTCCCGAGCAAGGAGTTCGCCGCAGGCGGCGACCGCCCGTACGCCAACGCCCTGACGCTCAGTGTGGCCATACTCGCGATCGGCGTCGTGCCGCTGCTCGCCGACCTCTCGGGGCGCGTGTCGAACCACCCCTACGGCGTGCCGCCCGGGGAGATCGCCGGCTACGTGGTCACCATCCTCGCGATCCCGCTGCTGCTCGGACTCGCCTTCCGCTGGCGCTTCGGCTCGGTCGCGGTCCGGATCGCGCAGCCGCTCAAGCGGACCGCGTTCCTCATCACGACGGTCGCCGTGGTGATCATGGTCGCGACGAGCCTCCCCGCGATCTGGGACCTGCTCGGCACCGG
>JAAZAR010000148.1 GCA_012514235.1 Actinomycetota bacterium | reverse complement strand
CGGGGCACGTGCACGCCGGGCTCGTGGGCACCCGGCTCGTGCCGGCGCCGTCCGGCGTCCTGGGCGGGCTCGCCGGTCTCGGCCGGCTCGAAGCCGTGACCCTCCACGCTGATGTCGGGGATCCAGCGCAGCCAGCTCGGCAGGTACCAGTTGCGCTCGCCGAGCAGCTCCATGGCGGCCGGGACGATGATCGTCCGCACGACGGTGGCGTCGATGAGCACCGCGACCGCGAGGCCGAAGCCCATCTGCTGGAACATGACGAGCTCGCCCGTGGCCATGCCGCCGAACACGCAGACCATGATGGCGGCGGCACCGGTGATGATGCCGGCGGTGCGGCCGAGGCCGTAGGCGACCGCCTCGCGGGTGTCGCCGCTCTGGTCGTACCGCTCCTTGATGCGGCTGAGCAGGAACACCTGGTAGTCCATGGAGAGGCCGAACAGGAGGCTGAAGAGGAACAGCGGCACCCAGGCCTCGATGGTCTCCACCTGCGTGAGGCCGAGCAGGCCGGCGCCGATGCCCTTCTGGAAGACCAGCACCATGAGGCCGTAGGCGGCGCCGACGGAGAGCAGGTTCATGGCGATCGCCTGCGCCGGGATCACGACGGAGCGGAAGGCCACGAGCAGGAGCACGAAGCTCAGGCTGAGGACCACGGCCAGCGCGACCGGCATCCAGGTGTCGAAGAAGCCCAGGTAGTCGACCACGCCGGCGGTGTTGCCGGTCACGTAGACCTTGGACTCGAGGCTTCCCGCCGCCTGCGGGACGATGTCGTCGCGCAGGCGCCTCACGACCTTCTGCGTCGCCTCGCCGGCCGGGTCGCCGGTGAGGGTGGTGGTCACGAGCGTCAGGTCGCCGGCCTCGTTGGCGGTCACCTGCGCGGGGCCGAAGGCTCCGTCGCGCTGCATGGCCGCGTCGAGCCGGGCGACGGCCTCCTGGACCTGCGTGGAGTCGGCCCCGCCGTCGATGACGATCATGAGCGGGTTGGCTTTGCCGAGGCTGAAGTCGCGGCCGAGCTCGTCCCACCCTTGCTTGGCGTACTCGCTGGCGGGCAGCGTGGCGGCGCTGGCCGTGTTGTTGCCCTCCTTCATGAGGACGACCGGGGCGGCCGCCACGAGCAGCACGACGACGGAGGCGGTGAGCCAGATCACGGGCCGGCGCATGATGCTGTGGGAGAGGCGCTCCCACATGCCGTCGCGGCCGTTCAGGCCGCGCGCGGCACGGCGTCCGACGAACGGCAGGCGCAGGGCGTCCACGCGGTCGCCGAGCAGGCTGAGGAGCGCCGGCAGGGCGATGAGTGCGGTGAGCAGCGTGGTGAAGACGACCAGCATCACGCCCACGCCCATGCTGATCATGATGTCGAGCGGGATGATGACCATGCCGGTCATGGCCAGCACGACGGTCATGCCGCTGAAGAAGATGGCGCGGTTGGCGGTGGCGCCGGTCGCGGTGATGGCGTCCAGCTTGGCGAGGCCGCGCGCACGCTCCTCGCGGTACCGGCTGATGACGAACAGGGCGTAGTCGATGCCGACGGCGAGGCCCATCATCGTGAGGATGTTGAGCACGAAGGTGTTCATCGGATAGACCTGACCGATCAGGGCGGTGATCGCCAGGGCCAGGACGATGCTGATGATGCTGAGCAGCAGCGGCATGCAGGCCGCGAGCACCGCGCCGAACACGATGAGCAGCACGATGAGCGCGGCGGGGACGCCGAGGATCTCGCCGCGCTGCAGGTCCTTCTCCGCCAGCTTCGTGAACATCTCGCTGATGCTGGCGTCGCCCGTCTGGGACACCGTGAAGCCGCGGCCCTCGGCGGCCGTCACTGTCTCGTGCAGCTCCTCCACGTGCTTGAGCGCGTCGTCGATGTCGCCGGCCATGACCACGGGGATCAGCGTCGCGTGCCGGTCCCTGGAGACGGTGGTGGGGTCCTTGGTCTGGTAGTAGGTGGAGACGCCCTTGACCACGTCAGGTCCGAGGGCGGTGATCCGCGCGGCGAGATCGTCGACGTAGGCCTCGAACGACGCGTGGTCCACGGTCGCCGTCGCCGAGCGCACGATGACGAAGTCGGTGATCTGGCGCGGGCCGGTCAACCGCTGCTCGAGGAGTTCCTGGCCGACGAGGCTGTCGGGCTTGGCGGCCCGGAACTGCATGTCCGACGTGAGTCCCGTGCCGAGGAACGCGCCGACTGCGGCGACGCCCAGGACGATGAGCAGCGCCCACAGCCCGATGGTGCGCCACGGATGCAGCGCGCTCGTCCGGGCGAGTCGCGCGGTGAAGCCGCCGCCCGCTCCGCCCGGCTTGCCGGTGGTCTTGGCCCTGTGCGACATGGTCGCTCCCTCCGTGGTGTGTCGTTGTGTCCGCTTCATGGCAGCTCCCCAGGCTCGTTCGTCCTCGCATCGCCCCCGGCGTCGGGGCGATGGTGTGTGGCATCGTGCGAAAGCAGGCGGCCGGTCCACGCGGGTCGCAGCGACGCGGCTACGACGTCCGGCGCGTCGACCATGCTGATGTAGGCGTCGCCGCCCGCCGCGAGCGCCTCGCTGCGCATCTCCGGGCGGGGACCCAGCACGACGATGCGGCCGCCGCAGGAGCGCCGTACGGCGCTCAGGGCGGCGGCCGCCCCACCGGACACGAGGTCCCAGGCGACGATGACGAGGTCCGGACGCAGTGACCGGGCCAGCGGCTCCAGAGCACGCAGGTCGTCCGCCTCGCCGGCCACCCGCATCCCGAGGCCCTGTACGACGAGATCCCGCAGGGCATCCCGCACCATCGACTCCTTGTGGGCGAGGAGGACCCGCGTTCCGTCCGGCCGGGGGTGTGTGCCTGCATCCATGGCACGAGCGTAGACGTCGAGCTCCCGCGCGACGCCCGTCAGCCGGGCGGACTTGCGGCTGCCGACATGGGGAGTGCTGGACCTGGCCAGATGGCGGGGGAAGCCGCTATACTGCTGCCGCCACGCGACCCGACCGGGGCGCGACGGACCACCTCGGGCGGGATCGCGCTGCAGGACTCTCTCCTCGCCGATCCGAAGGGAGCGCCGATACCAGGCCAGGATGTGATCAGGGTCATGATCGTCGACGATCATGCCGTCGTCCGCAGCGGCCTCGCCGCCTTCCTCCTCGCCTTCGACGACCTCACGTGTGTGGGCGAGGCGACGGGCTGCGCCGACGCCGTGGAGAAGTGCAGGACGCTCAAGCCGGACGTCGTGCTCATGGACCTCGTGATGCCCGACGTGGACGGGGCGGAGGCGACGCGCCGCATCAAGGAGATCGCGCCGTCCGTCCAGGTCATCGCCCTCACGAGCTACAAGGAGGACGACCTCGTCCAGGGGGCCCTCAAGGCGGGGGCGCTCAGCTACCTGCTCAAGAACGTCTCGGCGGACGAACTGGCCGGCGCGATCAGGGCGGCCTACGCCGGCCGGCCCACCCTGGCGCCGGAGGCGGCAGAGGTCCTCATCAAGGCGGCGACCGGGGGACCGGCACAGGAAGAAGGGCTGACCAGCAGGGAGCTCGAGATCCTCGCGCTCATGGTGTCGGGCGAGAGCAACCCGGACATCGCCGAGAAGCTCGTCGTCAGCCGGTCGACGGTCAAGTTCCACGTCAGCAACATCCTGATGAAGCTCGGGGCCGCCACGCGCACGGAGGCCGTGGCGATCGCCCTGCAACGCGGGCTGGTGGGATGAGGATCGCCCGTGCGTGCGCTGCGGTCGCGCTCGCGGCCGGGCTCCTCCTCGGCCTTGTGGGGTGTGGAGGCTCCTCCGGCTCGGAGGGACATGCGGCGGCCCTCGAGAAGGTCAGCCTGCAGCTGAACTGGTTCCACGAGGCCGAGTTCGTGGGCTACTACGTCGCCCGCGCCAAGGGCTTCTACGAGGCCGAGGGTCTGGACGTCGAGATCCGGGAGGGCGGCCCCGGCGATCCGGCGATCGGCCACGTGCTGGACGGGACCGTCGACTTCGCCATCTCGTCCTTCGACGAGACCGCCGAGGCGACGGCTGCCGGGCAGCCCGTCGTCGCCGTCCTGGCCGCCTTCCAGATCCCGCCGCTTGTGATCTTCTCGCTCGACGGCGCGGACATCGAGCGGCCCGGCGACCTCGTGGGCAAGCATGTCGGCGTCACGACCGACTACTGGCGCGAGGTGCTGAACGAGACCCTGCTGGCGGCCAACGTGGAGCCCTCTCGCGTGAAGAAGGTCGCGGTGGAGCCGGGCGACCTCGAGGCCCTGTACAGGCGACACGAGGTCGACGCCTGGCTCGGGTACGCGCAGGACGAGCCGATCAAGGTCGAGATGGCCGGCTACGACGTCTCGACCATGTATCCCGCCGACTACGGCGTCGGCGGGTACGAGGGCCTCGTGCTGGTCCGCGACGAGGATGTGCGCGACCGGCCGGACGTCGTCGGTGCGTTCGTCCACGCCAGCCAGCGTGGCTGGCGCTACGCAGTGGAACACCCGGACGAGGCGGCGGCGATCCTGCTCGACTGGGCTCCCGACCCCGGCCTCGAGTTCCAGAAGGCGGCGGTCCGCGTCGTCGGACCTCTCGTCGACGCGCCGGGGGCTCCCATCGGCTGGGTCGACGAAGAGCGCTGGCGGATGCTGATGGGGGCCGCCTATCGTCAGGAGCGTCCCGGCTTCACCATGCGGTTCTCCTCATCCGCACCCTGAACGGCGGAGGGCCAGTGCCACGGCTCAGGCTGACGCGTACGCTCTCCATCCGGACCAGGCTCCTGCTCTACTTCGTCTGTGTGGTCGTGCTGACGGCCGGCGCGATCAGCGGCATGACGGCGGTGATCGAGTCCAGGGAGGCGCATCAGAGGGTCGTTGCGCAGCTCAGGTCGGTCGTGACGCTCAAGGAGCAGCAGATCACCTCGTGGGCGAGTGGCCTGCGGCTCAGCCTCGACGTCGTGCTGCTCGAGGAGGGCATCACGACCGATCTCATGACGCTCACAGGGGGGACGGCCACGGCGACCGAGCGGAAGGCCGCCTATGAGCGCGTGCGGAGCCGGTTCGTCTGGGTCGCGGAGCGGGCCGGCCTCTTCGAGGAGGTCTTCTTCATGGACCCGGCCGGCCGGGTGCTCGTCTCCACCGACCGCGGGCACGAGCGACAGCAGCTCGGCATGAACGAGTTCTTCATCGAAGGTCTGCGTGCCGAGTTCATCCAGGAGCCGTCCTACTCGCTCTCCCTCGGCAAGATGACCGTGGTCGCCAGCCGGCCTGTGCTCAAGGGCGGGCTGTCGACCGGTGTGATCGCGGGCCGCGCGAGCCTCGAGAGCCTCAACGACGTCATGGCCGCGCGCGCCGGCCTGGGCGAGACGGGCGAGACCTACCTGGTGGGCTCCAACCACCGGCTGCTGACCGACCTGCGTCAGGACGGCTACGAGATCCCCAACACCTACATCCGCACCGAGGGCGCCGACGCGGCCGTGGCCAGCCACCGTGGCGGGTCGGCGACCTACACCGGCTACGCCGGCCGGACCGTGGTCGGCGTGTACGAGTGGATCCCGAGGCTCAAGGTCGCTCTGATGGCGGAGCAGGAGAAGGCCGAGGCTCTTGCGGCGACGCGGCTTGCCCTGTGGACCACGGGTGGGATCGCGATCGCCGCGACCGTGCTCGCGATCCTCATCGGCACCGTGCTCATCCACGGCATCGTCCGGCCGCTCTCGGAGCTCGGCGAGACGGCCGGCCGGATCGCCGACGGGGAGCTCGAGCTCGACGCCCCCGTGCGGCACGACGACGAGATCGGCAAGCTGGCCCGTGCGTTCAACCGCATGACGGCCAGGTTGCGTGGCTCCGTGGTGAGCGCCGAGCGGCAGGCGGACCACCTGCGGGCGATCAATGAGGCGGGACGCCGCATCAGCTCGATCCTCGATCTGGACGAACTGCTGCCTCCCGTGGCGCGCTCGCTGCTGCGCGCGTTCGACTACAGCCGCGTGCGCATCCTGCTGCTCGACGGGGAGGAGTCGGGGCGGCTGCTCTCCTGCGCCCGCGACGGGGAGGACGTGGTGTGCGGGGTCAGGCTGGACGGACTCGCCGACGACGGTCCTCTGCCCGATGTGGTCCGGTCCGGCGAGCGCGTGGTACGCGGTGGGGACGGCCACAGTGGACCGGGTCCGGCGTGGACGGAGGCCGCCGTCCCCATCCGGGTGGGGCAGACCGTCGCCGGTGTCCTCGAGGTGACGGCGGCCGACGTCAGGCCGCTGGACGAGCAGGACGTCTCGACGGTCGAGGCGCTCGCCGACCAGCTGGCGGTCGCGGTCGCCAACGCCCGGCTGTACCAGCAGGCCCAGGAGCTGGCGGCGACCAGGGAGCGGCAGCGGCTCGCGCGCGACCTGCACGATGCTGTGAGCCAGACGCTCTTCTCGGTCAGCATCATCGCCGAGGTGCTGCCGCGGATCTACCAGAAGGATCCGGGCCAGGCGCGGGAGCGGCTCGAGGAGCTGCGGCAGCTCACGCGCGGCGCCCTGGCGGAGATGCGCATGCTGCTGCTCGAGCTCCGCCCCGCCGCGCTCGCCGGCTCGACCTTGCCCGACCTGCTGACGCAGCTCGGCGAAGCGGTAACGGGTCGGGCCCGCATCCCCATTGTCGTGGATCTGGGGGCGACCCCGACGGCCCCGCCGGAGGTCAACGTGGCCTTGTACCGGATCGCCCAGGAGGCGTTGAACAACGTCGCCAAGCACTCGGGCGCCGAGAGCGCCGAGGTACTGCTCCGTGGCCGGCCGGCGGGCGGCGCGGACCGGCCGGCTACGGGAGATGCCGGAGGCGCCGACGGCCTGGAGCTCGTCGTGAGGGACGACGGCTGCGGCTTCGACGTCGACGACCCCGCTGCCGGACGCCTGGGCCTCACGATCATGGCGGAGCGGGCGGCCTCGATCTCGGCTCGCCTGGAGATCACCTCGGCGGCCGGCGAAGGCACCTGCGTGCGTGTCGTGTGGGGGGAGGCCCGCGCCTGACGACCTGGGCGGTGGCGGTCCGGCCTCTCGCGATATGCTGGGGGCCCTCGTGCGCAGCGAGGGCACCCAGGACATCGGACTTGAGGAGGCGCCGAGTGCGAGCAGGACCAGGGGGGAGCAGCGGGCCGGTGGTCGCGACGATCGGCATGGCGACGCTGGACTACCTCTACGTCCTCGAGGAGCATCCGGAGGCGGATTCGGTGACCAGGGCGCTCGAGCACCAGGTGGTGGTGGGCGGCCTGGCCGGACGGGGTGCGATCGCGGCACGCAGGCTGGGGGGCCGCACCAAGCTGTTCGCGGCGTGCGGGACCGGCGTCCATGCCGACGTCCTCAAGGCGGGTCTGGAGGCGGAGGGTGTGGAGTGCGCCTGGGTCGCCTACGACCAGCCCTCCCAGCATTCGGCGGTCCTGCTGGCTCGCCACGGGGGGACCCGGACGATCATCTGGCTGCCGCAGCCGATGGCGGACGCGCTCATGGTGGAGCGACTCCCGGAGTTCCTCGAGGACGTCGATGTGGCGCTCCTCGACGCGACCGACGGAACGCTGGCCTCGGCGGCGCTCGACGAGTGCGAGCGCCGGGGCGTGACCACCGTCATCGACACGGGCTCGGGGCGGCCGTGGACGCGCAGCCTGCTCGGCCGCGGCGACCACGTGATCGCCCCGGAGGGGTTCGCCCGCAGAGAGACGGGGCACTCCGCCGAGCAGGCGGCCCTGGAGCTCTGGGGCGAGTCCTGCCGCACCGTGTTCGGAGTGACTCAGGGACCCAGGGGCGGCGTGTTCACGACCGGCAAGGAGCCCGAGTGCCTGCAGCGCTGGGACGCCGTGCCGGCGCCGGTCGTCGACTCGTGCGGCGCCGGCGACACCTTCCACGGCGCCTACGCCTGGGCGCTGGCGCAGGGCATGGACGCCGCCGAGTGCTTCGCCACGGCGTCCTGGTCGGCGGCGCTCAAGGTCTCGCAGCTCGGCAACGCCGGCATCCCGACGCTGGACGAGCTGGAGCGGGCGCGACGGGAGGGCAGCGCCGGCGAGACCGCCTGAGGCCGGCCTCCAGACCCGGGCGCCGGCGTGGTCTTTCATGCGCGCCGCCGCGTCTCCCATGCGCGCCG
>JAAZAR010000158.1 GCA_012514235.1 Actinomycetota bacterium | reverse complement strand
GCGCTGATGGTCGCAGGGGTGGCGCTGTGGAGAGAAGAGGAGCGGTCGGCGGAGGCGAGAGCCAAGGCGCGCGAGTTCATCGCCGAGCTGAACGCCGCGGGGATCGCGGCGCCGAGCGAGGAGGCCGCCGCGCGGCTGTTCGGCGTCGACGGCGGGCAGTTCACGCAGAACCTGGACGAGGACCTGCATCGGGCCCTGTACGCCTGGCAACTCGGGACGGCCGGACCTGCCGGACGGCCGGTCATCCTCGACGAGGACTTCGTGACCGCCGCCGACGCGTTCGTCCGCATCTACGTAAAGGACAAGGCGGCCGCATCCGAGTTCCGGGAGTGGCTGCACCGGCTCGAGACCGGGAACACCATCGACTGACGCGACGCCGCCGCGGGCGGCCTCGGGCCGCGGCGGCTGCACGACCGTGAGGAGCACACGATGACCCCAGACCTGCAGGCGACCGTCAAGGACCTCATGCCGAGGCTCACCGAGGAGCTCAAGCAGCTCGTGCGTCTGCCCTCGGTGGCCTTTCCGGGCTTCCCGGCCGCGCCCGTCGAGCAGGCCGGCGTGGCCGTCGCCAGGCTGCTTGCAGACGCCGGCCTGCCCGACGTGCGCATGATGGACGTGCCGGGCGCGCCGCAGGCGGTGTTCGGCCACCGTCCCGCGAGGGACGGCGCCCCCACCGTCCTGCTCTACGCGCACTACGACGTGCAGCCCGCCGGGCCGGAGGAGGCCTGGGAGGGCGGCCGGCCGTTCGATCCGGTGGAACGCGACGGCCGGTTGTACGGACGCGGCGCCGCCGACGACAAGAGCGGGATCGTGATGCACGCCGGCGCGCTCCTGGCCCTCGAGGACGACTGCCCCGTGGGCGTCAAGGTGCTCATCGAGGGTCAGGAGGAGGCCGGCGAGGGAGGCATCGAGGAGTTCGTCGCCGCCAACGCCGAGCTGCTCGAGGCCGACGTCATCGTCATCAGCGACGTCGGCAACTACGCCCTCGGCGTGCCCACGCTCACGACGTCGCTCCGCGGCATGGCCGCCTGCGACGTCGAGGTCGAGACCCTGGAGGGCGCCGTGCACAGCGGCATGTTCGGCGGCCCCGCCCCGGACGCGCTCGTCGCCCTCTGCCGGATCATCGCCACGCTGCACGACGACGCGGGCTCGCCAGCCGTCGCGGGCCTCGCGACCATGGAGTACGACGGAGCCCCGTACGACGAGGCCGCCTATCGCACGGACGCCGGGGTGCTGGACGGCGTGAGCCTCATCGGCAAGGGGTCGATCGGACAGCGGCTGTACGGCGCCCCTTCCATCAACGTGATCGGCATCGACGCGCCGCGCGTGGACGGCGCCGCCAACGCGCTGATCCCGAAGGCCCGGGCGCGCGTCAGCGTGCGCCTCGCGCCCGGGCAGGACCCCGCCGACGCCCTGAAGGCCGTCCAGGCCCACCTCGAAGCGGCCGCCCCGTGGAACGTCATGATCAAGGTGACCCCGGGCACCACCGGCGAGGGCTTCCTCGCGAAGACCGACGGCCCCGCGTACGCAGCCGCCACGCAGGCCCTGAGACAGGCCTTCGGCAAGGAGGTCGTGCACTACGGCGTGGGCGGCTCCATCCCGCTGGTCGCCGCCTTTCTGGCGGCCATCCCCGACGCCGAGATCATCCTGTGGGGCCCCGAAGAACCGCAGTGCAAGATCCACGCGCCCAACGAGAGTGTGGACCTCGCCGAACTCGAGCGCTGCACACTCGCCGAGGCGCTGTTCATCGCCGGGCTGTGCGACGCGAGGTAGACGGGCGAGGCGAGTCTGCCGCGGCCTGCAGCCGGGTCGCGCGAGCCGACACAGACGCCGCCCCTCTCATTCGCCCCAGACCGGTCTCGGTACACCCTCCCCGCTCCCTGTCGTATACTGTTCGTCCGCTCTCAGGGGCGGCTGCCGCGTGGCACCGGGGAGAGGTGTCCGAGTTGGCTTAAGGAGCGCGACTGGAAATCGCGTGGGCGGGGATGACCTGCCTCGTGGGTTCGAATCCCACCCTCTCCGCCATCACCCTTCACGGGTGACCGGACGCCCGCGGCACG
>JAAZAR010000140.1 GCA_012514235.1 Actinomycetota bacterium | reverse complement strand
CGTCGATACGGCCGACGAGGCGCCACAGGCCGATGCCCGTGTAGGCGACGTCGTCGCTCGCGTCCTCGGGCGTCTTGGCCTCGTCGACCATGACGGTCGCCTTGACGCCGGGCTTCTTCTGCCAGGCCTGATAGGCGCTGTGCTTGTACGCCATCCACTTCGCGCCGCGCAGCTGCAGGAGCCAGCCGTACGGCGTGCCGGCATCGGCCGAGCGCGTGGCCAGCGCAGGTGCGGCCGCCGCCAGCAGCAGCACGACCACGCCGCCCGCGACCAGGGCCAGTCTCGTCTTCATGGTCCTCCCCTCCCCCGGGTACCTGTCGCGCCGCTCCGAGTGGAAGGGACGGGAGCCGCGGCCGGAGCGGGACAGGAGAGCGCGGCAGCCCGCCACGCGTGGCGCCGCGCGCGGGAGGCGTGACACGAGCCACCCGCACGCGGAAAGGCCTGACGTTCGCCTTCTCCTTTCCGCTCTGGGAGACACGGCGGTTTCCCGCTGTACCCTGCCGGCATCCGGCCCCATAGGCTGTGCCCGTAGGAAGCCGGCGCTCGGAGAAGCAGCGCTATTCTAAGCAGACCTTTAGCGTGGGGCAACGATTGCGTGGATGAAGTGAGGGCCGGGGGCGTGGACAGCTTGTCCTGTCCACGCCCCCGGCCCTCTCGCAGCGGCGGGCAGCCGGCGCGAGGCCGTCTGCCCGCCGGTCACTTGTCGATCATCACCTCGGTGGCCTTGATCACGACTCTCACCTCGTCCCCGGCGGCGAGGCCGAGCGACTCCGCCGAGCGGCGCGTGACGGCCGCGACCACCTCGTGGCCCCCTACGTCGACGACGATCTCGGCCATCACCGCGCCGAGGACCACACTCTTGATCGTGCCCGGGAGCTGGTTGCGCGCGCTGAGCGTCATGACTGCCTCCTGCTCGCTGCCGCCGGCAGCCCGACGCGCCGGCGTCCTCACGGGTCCCGTACCCGCCCTCACCCGCTTAGGAACACCAAAGTAGTAGACACGCGGTTCCCAAGACGAAAAGGGCGGCGGGCCCGAGGACCCGCCGCCCAAGCTGTGGTGCGGCGCGCAGGGCAGCCGCTTCCGCGGCGCTCTAGCGCGCCGCACCTCGCAAGTCACTCATGTGTCGTGGACCTCCTTTCCTCGTGGCTCCCGGCCGGTCCCGCCTCGCGCTGACGAAGCCACGAGGCCCCCCGGCCGCCTGCCCGTCCGAGCCCCTCTACGGTCCGAGCGGCTCGCGCAGGCAGGCGTCGGTCGGCGGTCCGCCGGTCTGCCAGTCCATCTCGCGGATGGCCACCATCTTCAGCTCCGTCATTTCCCGGATGGCGTATTTCAACCCCTCGCGGCCAATGCCGGAGCCCTTGACGCCGCCGTAGGGCATGTGATCGACCCGGAACGTCGGCACCTCGTTGATCATAACGCCGCCGACCTCGAGCCTGCGAGCCGCGTACAGCGCCTTGTTGAGGTCGTTGGTGAACACGCCCGCCTGGAGACCCATGTCGCTGTCGTTGCTGATCTCGATCGCCTCGCACAGGTCGCGCGCCTTGAGGATGGCGAGCACCGGGCCGAACACCTCCCGGGCGGACACCTTCATCTCCCGTGTGACGTCCGTGAGCACCGTCGGCCGCAGGCGACCGTCCGCGTCCACGCCGCCGGCCGCCAGCGTGGCTCCCTGGTCCACGGCCTCCTGGATCCAGCCCTTGACGCGCCGGTCCTCGTCCTCGCTGATCAGCGAGGCCACGTCGGTGGTCTCGTCCAGAGGATCCCCGACCCGGAGCGCGTCGACCGCCGGCACGAGCTTCTCCAGGAAGGCGTCGTAGACGGCCTCGTGCACCACGACGCGCTGCACCGAGATGCAGATCTGGCCGGAGTTGGCGAAGCCGCCGGCCACCACGCGCTGCACTGCGAGATCCAGGTTCGCGTCCTCGTCGACGATGGTCGCCGAGTTGTTGCCGAGCTCCAGCGTGACCATCTTCATGCCCGCGTCGCGGGCGATCCTGCGGCCCACCAAGGGGCTGCCGGTGAAGCTCACCATGTTGGTGCGCTCGTCCGTGACCAGCTTGGTGCCGATGGTGCCGCCCGCGCCGACGACCACCTGCATGGTGCCTTCGGGGAGGCCGGCCTCGACCAGCAGCTCCGCCAGGCGAAGGGCCGTGAGCGGCGTCGCGGAGGCCGGCTTGAGCACCACGGCGTTGCCGCCGGCAAGTGCCGGCGCGACCTTGTGCGACGCCAGGTTGAGGGGGAAGTTGAACGGCGAGATGGCGGCGATCACGCCGCGAGGCTCACGGATGGTCCAGCCGAAGCGGTGCTCGCCGCTCGGGTCGGCGTCCATCTCGACGAGGTCGCCCGCGGTGCGCTTGGCCTCCTCGGAGGCCCAGCGGAACGTGCTGGCGCCGCGCTTCGCCTCCACGCGCGCGTCCTTGAGCGGCTTGCCGCCCTCGGCCGCGATGAGACGCGCGATCTGCTCGGCGTTCTCCTCGATGAGATGCGACGTGCGCTCGAGGATGGCGGAGCGTCGCCACGCCGGAGCCCACTTGAACGCCTCCGCCGCGACGCGCGCCCGGTCGAGCACCACGTCGAGGTCCTCGGGCGTCGTCGTCGGGATGCGCGCCAGCTCGGCCCCGTCCCAGGGCGCCCGCAGCGTCATCGTCTCCCCGGCCCCGTACGGCCCCGTGATGACGAGGTCCGGGGCGATGCGCTCGCTGATCCGGATCCCCGCCGCGTCCTTCGCGGTGGCACTCATGCCGATCCTCCCCCTCCGCCGGCGCTGCCGGCGGCTGCTGTCTCTGCGGCGTCCATACCCGGCCGGCCGGCCGACGCGCCAGCGGCGGCGCCGGCCGGCCGGTTCCCTTCACAGGCGGAGCGGCGGCTCATGCGCCGGCGGGGGCCGTCGGCGCCCTATCCGCGGCCGCTTCGCCCTGCTCGCCTCCTGTCATGGCCTGCAGTTCTCGCAGAACTGGACCCAGGCCTCGTCCTTGTTCGCCTCACCTTCGCGGAACGGCCGCCGGTCGCTGAGCGGCACCACACCGCCATGGCCGTTGCCGCCGGAGCCCTCGCCGGTCATCCCGGCGCCCGTGGAGCCCGTGCCCTGCTTGCCGCGCTGGTACACGCCCATCGGCTGGTCGGTGAGGTCGATGTTGATCTGCTTGACCTCGGTGTACTCGTCGAGACCGTAGCTGCCCAGCTCGCGGCCGATGCCGCTCTGCTTGTAGCCGCCCCACGGGGCCTCGCTGTAGGTCGGGTGGTACGTGTTGACCCAGGTGATGCCGGCGCGCAGGGCCTTGATCACCCGCATCGCACGCGTGACGTCCTTGGTCCACACGGCGCCTGCAAGACCGTAGATCGTGTCGTTGGCGATCCTGATCGCCTCTTCCTCGGTGTCGAACGGGATGACCACGAGCACCGGGCCGAAGATCTCCTCCTGGGCGATGCGCATGGAGTTGTCGACGTTCACGAAGATGGTGGGCTCGTAGTAGTAGCCCGCTCCGCTGATCCTGTGGCCGCCGGTGGCGAGGGTCGCGCCCTCCTCCTGACCGATGGCCACGTACCGCTCCACCGTCTCGAGCTGCTGCCTGCTGACCAGCGGGCCCATCTCGGTCTCGCCGTCGAGCGGATCGCCAACCTTGATCGCCATGGCGCGGCTGACGAGCTCACCGACGAATCGGTCGTGGATGGACCGCTCGACGAGCAGCCGGGAGCCGGCCGAGCAGACCTCGCCGGTGCCGGCGAAGATGCCGATGAGCGCGCCGTCGATGGCCGCCTCGAAATCGGCGTCGGCGAACACGATGTTGGGGCTCTTGCCGCCGAGCTCGAGACCGATCTTCTTCACGTTCTCGGCGGCCCTGCGCATGATGTGCTTCCCGACCTCCACGGAGCCGGTGAAGGCCACCATGTCGACGTCGTTGTGGCCGGCGAGATAGTCGCCGATCTCGCCGCCGGGCCCCGTCACGACCTGGAAGACGCCCTTGGGGAGGCCGGCCTCCTCGAAGATCCGCGCCAGTTCGAGATTGGTCAGCGGGCTCACGGTCGCCGGCTTCAGGATCATGACGTTGCCGGCGGCCAGCGACGGACCGGCCTTCCAGGCCGCCATCAGCATCGGGTAGTTCCACGGCGTGATGCCGACGGTGACACCGACGGGCTCGCGTACCACCATGCTCATGGTCTCGCCCGGTACCTCGAGCGTCTCGCCGTGCTGGTCCTGGACCATGCCGGCGTACAGCTCGAACGTGTGGGCGGCGTCGGCCATGTCGACGCGCGACTCCTCGAGCAGCTTGCCCATCTGCAGGCTCTCGAGGCGCGCGAGGTCCTCCACACGCTCGCGCAGGAGCGCCGCCGCCCTGTTCAGGATCTCGGCGCGCTCCATGGCCTTCATCTTCGGCCACGGGCCCTCGTCGAAGGCCGCACGGGCGGCGCGCACCGCCTTCTCGGCGTCGGCTACCCCGCCCTTCGGGACGCGCGCTATCACCTCTTCGGACGCGGGGTCCACTACCTCGTAGACTTCGCCGCTGGCCGCGTCCGTCCACCGGCCGTCGAGGTACATCTGGTACTGCCTTACCTCAGTCTTGGGTACCACGGTCGCCATGCTTCTCACCTCATCGGCGGCCGGCCTTCCACCGGCCGTGCCTCGTTTGGCAGACGCCGAAACCGCCTCCGCGCACGCGTCGGCACTGCTTCGTACAGCACATGCTAGGTGAATTCCCACCAGCACGGTCGGGTTAACCCGTGCGAAGATACTCGGATGCGGGGCCGGGAGAGGGGCCGCCGTGCGGGGGGTGAGAGCAGAGCGGAACCAACGCGCGCGGACGGGGGCGCCAAACGGGGCGCCGAGCGCGCGCGGCGGCGGCGCACACGCGCCTCAGGCGGCGCCGCTCAGAAGCAGCCGAGCTGGCACTGCATCACCTTGATGCCCAGCTCGTCGCAGGCGCGCCCGACGTCGGCGACGGACACGCCGAGGTCGCGCGCGATCCTGAAGGCGTCCGCGCAGGCGATGCGCCTGTCGTCGCCTGCCTCGGCCTTCAGCGTCTCGGTCAATCGGGGGACGGCGTCCGCAGCCATGGCACGAGTGTAGGCAGGCCGCAGCACCAGGGCAATCCCGTCCGTCGGCGTCAGTCGTCCGGGCGAGGACCGGGCGCCTTGGTGAGCTTCGCGAAGATGTACACCGCCACGTACACGAACAGGAACAGCAGCGCGAACAGCATCGTGAAGCCGAGCAGGCGCGGCTGGGAGCTGGGATCCGTCACCCTGCCGAGCAGTTCGTCGGCGAGCGGCCCCGGCCGGCGGACGAGGTCCCAGCTGTTCCAGCGCAGGAAGCGGCCGAGGTAGATGCCGATGCTGCCGAGGCCGGCGGCGATGACGACGAAGATCCAGCCGCCCACCACCCCGACCCCTCGCGTGACGATCTCCTGCATGAGGTACAGGGAGACGATGCCAAGGAGGAGGCCGGTCCACGCGAACCAGAAGAGCATGAGCACGTCGTACCAGCC
This sequence comes from Actinomycetota bacterium, assembly GCA_012514235.1. Lineage (GTDB taxonomy): Bacteria > Actinomycetota > Thermoleophilia > UBA2241 > UBA2241 > CAIXSE01. The sequence goes on along the minus strand of JAAZAR010000140.1, from coordinate 75,782 downwards.
GGGGACGATGTCCCCCATGCTTCCCAGGTGCAGGAAGTCGGTGAGGATGTACGGCGCGTTGGGGAAGAAGACGAGCCACACGAGGGCCGCCGCGACGATGAGCACGTAGCGGATGGCGCGGCGCGTGGCGGCCAGCCGGTATGCGATGGCCGCGAACACCAGCGGCACCCAGGCGAGCGCGAGGTTCCAGAGCAGGAACCAGTAGTGGTACGTGCGCGAGTACCAGGACCGGGCCCCGAAGAGGGCGACGCAGACGAGCGAGGCCGCGAGCAGCAGGCCGAGGATGGCGTAGGCGAAGCGGTGCCGGCCGGGAGGACGAGCGTCCGGCGCCGGCGTGTGCGGAGACGGCGCCGGCGAAGGTCCGGCGGCGCCGGGCCCTGCAGGCTCGGCCGGCGGCGCCGCCCGACCGGAGGGGACGCGCCGCACCGCGCCGTCGAACGGGCGCGGCTGGTCCGGCCCCGGATGACTCATCCGCCCCCCACGGGCGGGAACAGGCTGACCTGGTCGCCGGGTGCGAGCACGCGGTTCGGGCCGGCGTGCACGCCGTTGACCAGGATGAGGCCGGCCGCGCCGGGCTCGAGGCCGAGGGCCTCGGTGACGGCGCCCACCGTGGGGACGTCGCGCGGGTCGTACTCGTACTCCGAGCGCCGCTCGGCGGCGCTCAGCTCGAGGCCGGCGAAGAGCTTGACGATGATCGTGCCCGCGGCGTCGGTCATACCTCGACGATACCACTCATCCCGGCGGCAGACCCTGCCGATAGGGAGGGCGTGCCGGGGGGACTGTCCCTCCGTGCGCAGGACCGAGATGGCCATGGCCGAGAACGACACCCCAGCCGCGCCGCCCCTCGAGGGAGGACCCGGCGTGCGCCGCTCCGGTGCCCTGGACGGCGCCCCGGGAGGCGTCGCGGCCGTCGGCCGCGACGCCGCACTGCGCGCCGTCCAGGTAGCGCTCCTCAAGGAGATCGACACCGCCATCTCCAGGCTCGAGCACGCCCGCATCGGCGAGAGCACGCACGAGCACCTCGAGATCCTGCGCGGCCTGCTCAAGGCTCAGGTGACGGCCTATCTCGAGCACTTCGTCGCGCGCCGGGCGACGCTCTTCTCGCACACCTCGACGATGTACGCCGGGGACATGGGCGGACCGGGCGTCATCTCCACGACGTTCCGCGGCCTGCTCGAGGGCGGCACGCTCACCGGCGGCCAGGGCGCCACGCTGGCCCAGCTCCTCACCGACCGGCGCACCCTCGTGATCTTCGGCGACCGCGCGACCGGCAAGTCGACGCTGCTGAACTCGCTCTTCGAGCTCATCTCCGTGGACGAGCGCTTCGTGGCCGTGGAGAGGGGGCCGGACCTGCCGGCGCTCAAGGAGCGCGCCTTCTGTGTGCGACTGGGCGTGGACGGCGACACGGACGTCCCGGCCCTGTTCGCCAAGGCGCGGCGCATGACCCCCGGTCGTCTCGTGGTGGGAGAGATGCACGCACCCGAGGCGCGTGGGTTCTTCGCCATGCTGGCCGACGATCCGCGCGTCGGAGGTCTCGCGACGCTCCGCGCCGAGACCGTGGGCCGGGCGGTCGACGACATCGTTGCGGCGCTCGGCGGCAGCGTCGCCGAGGCACGGGCGCTCGTGGCTTCGGTGCGCCCGGTGTTCGTGCACATGCGCTCCGACGAGAAGTGCCAGCCGCGCCTCGCCGCCGTCTGGAGCGTGGAGGGGCTGCGGGATGGGGAGCTGGTCCTCCGCGAGATCGACACCGGCGCCCCCGCGGCCAGCCAGCTGGAGGCGGAGGCCTGAGCGGTCTCCCGGCGTGCCGTCCCCGCGCGAGGCCTTGCGCCATCGCGCGACGGCCGCTCCCGCCGTCGTCGCGCCGCCCGCGGCAACGTCATCCCGTGCGTCCCTCCGTCACCCTGTGCTCCGTCCGAGGCCCCTGCTACGGTTGCCCTCGCAGGGCCGCGACTGGTATGGTGCCCGTTCACGACGCCGCAAGGCGACTGTTCACCCCTGCTCCAGCACAAGTGCTGGGGCCGCACAGACCATGGGAGGTGATTGGGATAAACAGGTATGAGCTCATGCTCATCGTGAACCCGAACACGGAAGAGGATCGCCAGAAGGAGATCGTCGACCGTCTCCGCACCAACGTCGAGAAGGACGGCGGGTCCGTCGTCGGCATCGACGAGTGGGGCAAGCGGAAACTGGCCTACGAGATCGACAAGGAATCCGAAGGCGTGTACTCCGTCATCACGTTCACGGCGACACCCCAGACCCTGGCTGAGACCGAACGCGTCCTCAGCATCACGGACGAGGTCCTGCGCTTCAAGACCAAGCGGCTCAAGTCCTAGCGTCACCACAAGGAAAGGGAGACCACCGTGGCCGGCTCCATCAACAGCGTCGTCATCGTCGGCAACCTCACGCGTGACCCCGAGTTGCGGGCGACGCCGAGCGGCACGAGCGTGTGCAGCCTGCGCGTCGCCGTCAACGACCGCGTCAAGGACCCGATCAGCGGTGAGTGGGGCGACAAGCCCAACTACTTCGACGTCGACGTCTTCGGGGGCCAGGGCGAGCGCTGCGCGCAGTACCTCGCCCGGGGCCGCCAAGTCGCCGTCAGCGGCCGTCTGCGCTGGCGCGAATGGGAGGCACAGGACGGCCAGAAGCGCCAGGCCGTATCCATCGTCGCGGACAACGTGCAGTTCATCGGTCCCCGCGACGGCGGCGGCTCTCAGCAGGCCGGCGGCTATCAGCCGGGCGGCGGCTCTCAGCAGGCCGGCCAGCGCCAGGGCGGCCCCGACTTCAAGAGAGATGGTCTCACGCCGCCCGCCGACGACTTCGGTGAAGACGCCGACGACATCCCGTTCTGAGCACGAAGAGATTGCGCCGGTAGGCGCGAGGAGAGAAACCAAGCATGCCGAGTTCCAAGCCCAAGCCGCGGCGTGAGAAGAAGGGCAAGGCCGGAGGGTTCGGCCAGGCCAGGCGCCGCTTCTGCCATTTCTGCAAAGAGAAGATCGAAGAGGTCGACTACAAGAACCACACGACCCTTCGCCGCTTCATGTCCGACAAGGGCAAGATCCGCTCGCGCCGCATCACCGGCACCTGCCGGCGTCACCAGAACCAGCTGGGCGCCGCCATCAAGCAGGCACGCGAGCTGGCGCTGCTGCCCTACGTCAACCGCTGAGGAGAGGTCATGGAGGTCATCCTGCTCCAAGACGTCAAGGATCTCGGCGACAAGGGCCAGCTCGCCAACGTTGCCCGCGGGTACGCCCGCAACTATCTGATCCCGCGTAAGCTGGCCGAGGTCGCGACGCCGGGTAAGATCGTCGAGTTCCGTCGTCGCGAAGAAGAGCGCAAGGCGCGCGAGGCTCGTCTGGCCGTGCAGGCCGAGGAGTTCACGGCGACGCTCAACAAGACCGTCATCACGCTGGCCGCCAAGGCCGGCGAGGGCGACCGCCTGTTCGGCAGCATCACGAGCGCGGACATCGCCGACGCCATCAAGGACGCGCGCGGCATCACCATCGACAAGCGCAAGGTCCTGCTGGAGGAGCCGATCAAGGAACTCGGCACCTTCCAGGTCGACGTCGAGGTCGCCGAGGGCTTCGTCGCCAGCGTCAAGACCATCATCGTGCCGGCCTGACGCAGTCGAGCCGGCACGGACGCCCGCCGCGGCGGGCGTCCGCACGACCGGGAAGCCCCGGGCGAGGCGCAAGCGAGCGCTTCTCCCGGGGCTTCTTCGTGTGCGGGCGGACCGGGGCAGCCTCGCCGCCGCGCCCGCTCACGCCTGCAGTCCCGGCACCGTCACCCTGCTGCTGAAGAGACCCCAGAGCAGCAGGCCGTCCAGCACCAGCGGCAGCACCGCCCACGGCGAGATCCAGACCGCCTGCAGCACCAGGGAGCAGCCGGCGCCGGCGACGACCAGCGCCCCGAACCACTGCGCCGGGACGACCCAGTGCAGCAGGGCGCCGGCCGCCGCCAGGAAGAACACCGCGCTGCCGATGGCGAGCAGCGGCGTGAGCGTGTCCAGAGCACCGCCCGACGGCAGGAGCGTGTGCGTGTCGAGGCCGAACGGCCAGGCGAGACGCCCGCCGACCCACCACGGCGGCGGGGCCTGGCCCGCCGCCGCCGGCACCAGGGCCGTGAGGTTGATGTGAGCCGCGAAGAGCAGCAACGCGAGGACGATCCAGCGCATGACGACTCCTTTCCCGGAAACTCCTGTCGCATCGAGTTTCCATCAGACCTGAGAGAGGCCCGCCGGTGGGCGGGCCCCCCGCTTCCCTACCCGATGAACCTGATGATGCGGGCGAGCAGTTCCTCGTCCCGGTCGAACGACGGGTCGTCGCGCACGATCAGCAGGTACTCGACGACCATCGCGGTCACCATCTGCTCGACGAGGCGGGCATCGCCGGGCGGGAACTCGCCCGAGTCCATGCCCGCCTGCACGAGCTCCCTGATGAGGTCGCCGTTGGCCTTGCGGAAGGCGTCGGCGGCGACCTCGTACTGCGCGAGCCACTCCTCGCGGCCGGTTTGCTCCACGTGCCGCCTCCCCGCATCGAGCACCATGCGCACGGCTGCCTCCACCCTGGCGGCGCCGGCGGGCAGCGCGGCCAGCATGGCGGCCAGCCGCGCCTTCTCCGGCGCCGCCTGTCGCTCGACCAGGTACGTGTAGATCTCGCGTTTGCCGCCGAAGTGCACGTAGATGGTCTTCTTGGAGATGCGCAGCGCGCGGGCCACGTCGTCCAGCGTCGTGCCCGTGTAGCCGACCTCCTCCATGCGGCGCCGGAAGGCGTCGGCGATCTGCTGCTGCGTCGTGCTCACGGCTCCTCCAAACCTCGGCCGGAAACTCATGCCTCATACAGTTTCCATGATGGAAACTGCTTTGTCAAGGAGTTTCCGGCGCTGCACCGTCGCAATGGGACCACGACCTCGCTCCGACACTCGGACCGTCGTCCGAATCTTCAGCTGCCGTCCTCTGCCCCGGTTATCATCGTCACAGCGAGTCGCTGTAGACTCCGAGGCCCAGTCCACAGTCCCGGGGGGAGTCACCTTGGCCGTCGAGCGCATCGATGCAGCACCAGCCGGCCCGCACCTGCCGCCGCACAACCTCGAGGCGGAGCAGTCGGTGCTCGGGGCCATGCTGGTCAACCCGAACGCCATCACGGCGTGCGCGGAGCTGCTCACGGCGGACGACTTCTACCGCGACACGCATCGGCTCATCTACCGCGCCGTCCTCACGCTGTTCGAGCGCGGCGAAGAAGTCGACGTCGTCACGGTAGGCGCCCAGCTCGAGCGAGACGGCCTGCTCGAGCGCGCCGGAGGGCGCGAGTTCATCCACACGCTCGCGGAGTTCGTGCCGGCGGCGGCCAACGCGCCGCACTACGCCGGCATCGTCCGCGAGCAGAGCGTGCTGCGCTCGCTCATCCGGGTCGGCAACGAGATCGCGGAGCTGGGGTACCAGCACCCGGGCGAGACGCGCGACCTGCTCGACCGCTGCGAGCAGAAGGTCTTCGCCATCCAGCAGCAGCGCAGCACGGGCGAGTTCGAGCACATCAAAGAGGTGCTCGTCCGCAACTTCGAGCACCTCGCCACGCTCGACGGGGATCGCGGCGTCACGGGAGTGGGCTGCGGCTTCGAGGGCATCGACAAGCTCACGGGCGGGTTCCAGCGCGCCAACCTCATCGTGCTGGCGGCGCGCCCGGGCGTCGGCAAGACGAGCCTCGCGCTCAACATGGCGCAGCACATCGCGACGGAGAGCCGCCGTGCCGACGGCAGCCGCCACGCGGTGGCCATCTTCAGCCTGGAGATGAGCGCCGAGGAGCTGGGCGAACGCCTCATGTGCTCCGCGGCGCGCGTCAGCTCCCACAAGCTCAGGACCGGCAACCTCTCGCCGGACGACCACGCCAAGCTCGTGCAGGCGGCCGGCGTCCTCGAGAAGGCGGACATCTTCATCGACGACACGGCCGGCCTCAACATGTTCGAGCTCCGCGCCAAGGCGCGGCGGCTGCAGGCCAAGACGCCGCTCAGCCTCGTCATCGTCGACTACCTGCAGCTCATGGCCGGGGACGGCCGCGCGGACAACCGGCAGCAGGAGGTCAGCAACATCTCGCGCGCCATGAAGCAGCTGGCCCGCGAGCTGGCCGTGCCCGTGATCGCCGTGAGCCAGCTCAACCGCGCGCCCGAGGCGCGCGCCGACCGCGAGCCTCAGCTCGCGGATCTGCGCGAGTCGGGCGCCATCGAGCAGGACGCCGACATGGTCATGTTCATCTACGAGGACCCCAGCGACCCGGCCTCCAAGGGCGTCGTCAAGGTCAAGATCGCCAAGCACCGTAACGGCCCCACCGGGCTCGTGCGCCTCGGCTTCGTGCGCGACTACACCCAGTTCCGCACCCTTCGCCAGACAGAGGACTACGGGTACGGTGACGACGAGTAGCGGCTCGCCGCGGCATCGGCTCAGGGCCTGACGCCGCCGGCGGACGCTCCGCGGGTACACTCAGCCGCATGGTGCACGCCTCGACGCAGTCAGCTCACTTCGCGAGCCCCGTGGTGACCCGGCTCCGGACGCCGGCGCTCGACCCGGTCGCGCTCATCCGCGCCCTCGGCCTCGAGGGCGTCGCGCCCGTCGTGCTGCTGGACTCGGCGGGCGGGTCGCCGCAGCTCGCCCGCCGGCACTACCTCGCCTGGGACCCCGTGTTCCGGCTGCGCGCCCGTGCCGGACGCGTGCGGGTGCTGGCGGGAGACGGCGTCACGCGCGAGGGCGGGCCGCAGGCTCGCGCCCTCGCGGACCAGGCCGGATCGCTGACCGCGCTGGCGCCCTTCGAGGCGCTGCGCGAGGCGACGCGGCTGGCGACGCTCCGCGGCTTGGCGACCGCCGACCCGGCCGCCGGGGCCGGCCCCGCCGAGACGGAAGCCCTCGTCGGCCTCCTCAGCTACGACGCCGTGCGGTATCTGGAGCGTCTGCCGGACTCGGTGCGCGACGACCTCGGCATCCCCGACATCGACGTGTTCCTGCCCGGCCGGCTGCTGCGCTACGACCTGCAGACGGGCGAGGCCGTCCTCGTCGACCGCCTCGCCGCGGACGCATCCGCGGCGGCGGCGCAGGCGGCGCGCGTCGAGCGGGCCCTGCGGGCCGCGTGCCGACCCTCCCCCGCCGCCCTCCACGGCAACGACCTGCCGGTGTTCCGCAGCACCTTCACCCGGGAGGAGTACGAGGAGATCGTACGGCGCACGCGCGAGTACGTCTTCGCCGGAGACATCTTCCAGGCCAACCTCAGCCAGCGGCTCGACCTCTGCTACGCCCTGCCGAGCCTGCACCTCTACGACACCCTGCGCACCGTGAACCCCAGCCCGTTCGCCGGCTACCTGCACTTCGGCGAGTACGAGCTCATCAGCTCGTCCCCGGAGCGCCTGGTCTCGCTGGACGCCGACGGCTGGGCCGAGACCCGCCCTATCGCCGGCACGCGCCCCCGCGGCTCGCTCACGCCCGACGACCTCACCGAGGACCTCAACCTGGACCCCAAGGACCGCGCCGAGCACATCATGCTGGTCGACCTCGAGCGCAACGACCTGGGCCGGGTCTGCGAGTACGGCACGGTACGCGTCAACGAGCTCATGGTCAACGAGTACTACAGCCACGTCATCCACATCGTGAGCAACGTGCGCGGGCACCTGCACCCCTCCCGCGACGCCGTGGACCTGATCCGGGCGATGTTCCCCGGCGGCACCATCACCGGCTGTCCCAAGGTCCGGTGCATGGAGATCGTGGACGAGCTGGAGACGGTGCGCCGCGGCCCGTACACCGGGTCCTTCGGCTGGATCGCCGCGCGGCGCCTGGACCTCAACATCATCATCCGCACGCTGGTCCGCAAGGGCGACAGGCTGTTCCTGCAGGCCGGCGGCGGCATCGTCGCCGACTCGGTGCCCGAGCGCGAGTACCGCGAGACGCTCCACAAGGCCGCCGGCATGCTGCGCGCCGTGAGCGCCAGCATCGCCGAACGGACGTGATGCCGGTCGCCGCTCGACGAAGGGGCGGGCGGCGACGTGCCGGATGTGACGCCCTGGCTATCGCGCCGGGCCGCGCACGGTCCTCCGGCGCGATAGACTCCCATCCGTGACCATGCTCATCCTCAACGGCGTCCTCATGACGGAGGACGAGGCGACGCTGCCCGCGACCGACCGGGCGCTCACCCACGGTCTGGGTCTCTACGAGACCATGAAACTGATGGACGGCGTGCCGGTGTTCTTCGAGGAGCACGTGGCCCGCCTGGTGCAGGGCATCGCCGCGCTCGGGCTGGACAAGCCCATCGACAAGCCCGAGCTGGCCGAGCAGATCTGCCGCCTGGCCGAGGCGAACGGCCGGGCTCACAACGGCTGTCGTCTGCTCGTCACCGCCGGTCCGACCGGCGGCCGCCCGAACCTGCTGGTGCAGACGGACAGGCGGGAGTTCCCGGACCGGCCTCTGCGCGTGATCACCCACCGCGGCGTCCGTGTGAGCGCACAGTACAAGGCGATGACGGTGATGCAGTCGTACTTCGCCCAGCGGGCGGCGCACGCCGCCGCCATGGACGACGCCCTGCTGGTGGACGGCGAGGGACAGATCTTCGAGGGCGCGACGTCCAACGTGTTCATCGTGCGCAGCGGCGGCCTCATCACGCCGCCCGCCGAGGGCGACATCCTGCCCGGCGTGCTCCGCGCCAAGGTCGAGGAGCTGGCCACGGCGGCGGGTGTCCCCGTCGTCGAGGCGTGGGCCCGGGTCTCTGACCTGCGCCCCGACGACGGCCTCCTGCTCACCAGCAGCGTCCGCGGCATCGTCCCCGTGGAGCGCGTCGACGACGTCGCGCTGCTGGTGCATCGGGAGGAGCTGGACACGCTGCGCTCGCTCGTCGGCTCCGCCGAGAAGGCGAGCGCCGACGCCTTCCGGGCCGCCTACCTCTGACGCCCGCAGGGGGCAGCCTCGAGCGGGCGGCGGCCGATCGTGGTTAGGGCCGGCGGCCCCTGCGGAAGGCTCCAGCCATGCGTCGCACGGCGTTCATCCTCGCCGCGGCGGCGATCGTCGCCGCCGTCCTCGTTGCGGTCGCCGTCAGCCGCGGACCGTCGCCCAAGCCGGCCGACTCCACCGCCACGCCGACGACCGCGCCCACCGACGCGGAGGGCGGCGGCTCGCCAGGAGCCGGCCGGGAGCCCCCGGTCGTGCGACTTGAGGAGGTCCCGGGCTCCTACAGCCAGCCGCTGTACGTGACCGCGCCGTCCGGCGACGCATCGCGACTCTTCATCGTCGAGAAGACAGGCGCGATCCGCATCGTGAAGGACGGCGCGCCCCTGGACCGGCCCTTTCTCGACATCTCCGATGAGGTCTCTTCTGGGTCTGAGCAGGGCCTGCTCTCGATGACCTTCGACCCGGACTACGCCGCCAGCGGACTGTTCTACGTCGACTACACCGACCGCGACGGCGACACCCGTGTCGTCCGGTACCGCGTCTCAGAGGATCCGGACAGGGCGGATCCCTCCACCGCGATCGAGATCCTTCGCGTCGAGCAGCCGTACTCCAACCACAACGGCGGCCAGCTGCAGTTCGGCCCGGATGGGCGCCTCTACGTCGGCATGGGGGACGGCGGCAGCGCCGGCGACCCGCACGGACACGCCCAGGACCCGGAGAGCAGACTCGGCAAGCTGCTGCGCATCGACGTGAGCGCGACTCCGCCGCGGGTCGCGATCTGGGCCACCGGCCTGCGGAACCCCTGGCGGTTCTCCTTCGACCGCGACACCGGGGCGCTGTGGATCGGGGATGTGGGCCAGGGCACCCGCGAGGAGATCGACTACCTGCCGCCCGGGCAGGAGGCAGGCGTCAACTTCGGCTGGAACGGTTACGAGGGCAGCGAGGTCTACGACCAGTCGGTCGCCTCACAGCTCGACGAGGACGCGCTCACGTTCCCGGTCGGCGAGTACGGCCGCGAGCTCGGCTTCTCGGTCACCGGCGGGTACGTGTACCGGGGCTCCGCCGTCCCCGGGCTCCGCGGCTTCTACCTGTTCGGCGACTTCGGCTCCGGCGGCGTCTGGGCCATGCGCGGCCCCGGAGCGGAGCCCCATCGCCTGCAGGGCGTCGACGGTGAGGTGGACCAGCTCTCCTCGTTCGGCGAGGGCGCGGACGGCGAGCTGTACGTCACGTCGCTCGCCGGACCCGTCTACCGCATCGTGGCGCCCTGAGGCCGGCCCGGCGCGCTCGGGCATGCTGAAGCCGAGCCGGCGCGACGGTGGGACCAGGCTGGCCGGCCGGCGCCGGCGAGCCGCAGGCTCACCGCCGGCGCCCCTCCAGGAACCAGCTCGTGTGGTGATGGACGGGCAGGCCCGGCCTTGCCTCGTCGTATGCACGCTCCTCGAGGTCCAGCACCTCGAACGCGGCGAGGTCGCGCTCGAGCTCCTCCGCCGTGCAGAAGTGCAGGTACACCTTGTCCACCCAGCTGCGTTCCTCGCCGCTGACGGGCTCGCCCTTGGCGTAGTGCTGCGGATCGCGAGGCGAGAGTGTGCTCAGGAAGAGGAGGCCGCCGGGCCGGGCGACGGCGGCGAGCGCCGCCGCGAACTCCCGGCGGCCGATCGGCCCCAGCAGGTGGTAGACGTTGCAGGCGAAGACGACGTCGAACGCGCCCGCATGCTCGGGGTCGGCCGCGAAGGAGGCCAGGTCCGCGGCCAGGTACTCGGCGGCGAGCGAGCCCTTGCCCGAACGACGGACGGCGTCGGCGTGCTCGCGCCTGGCCGCCTCGATGGCGGCGGGCGAGCCGTCGATGCCGAGCACGCGGCAGCCGAGCTCGCGGGCGAGGAAGCGCGTGTCGCGGCCGTAGCCGCACCCGACGTCGAGCAGCCGCAGGTCCGGGGTGGCGTACGGGCGCAGGCGGGCGACGGTCAGCTGCGCGAGCGGGCTGGGACCGTCGCCCCACACCTTCTCGTCCGCGGCGTACCGCCGCTCCCAGTGAAGAGACGCCTGCGGCACGTCGGGCTCGGGCGGCCCGAAGGGCCCGCCGCCCGAGCCTCCTCCCCTGCTCGACGTCACGACTGCGTCAGGCGTCGCCACGCCTCCAGGTACTTCTCGGAGGTCTTCGCCGCCACCTCCGGCGGCAGCTCGGGACCGGGCGCGGTCTTGTCCCAGTCGAGCGTCTCGAGGTAGTCGCGGACGTACTGCTTGTCGAAACTCGGCTGGCTCTTCCCCGGCTCGTAGCCGTCCGCCGGCCAGAACCGCGACGAGTCCGGCGTCATGGCCTCGTCGATCAGGATGAGCTCCCCGTCAAGGATGCCGAACTCGAACTTGGTGTCGGCGATGATGATGCCCCGCTCGAGCGCGTAGCCGGCGCCGAACCTGTACAGCTCCAGCGCCGTGTCGCGCACCTTCTCCGCCATCTCCCGGCCGATCAGGTCCACGGTCGCGTCGAACGAGATGTTCTCGTCGTGGTCCCCGATGGCGGCCTTGGTCGACGGCGTGTAGATCGGCTCGGGCAGCTGGCTGGCCTCGACGAGGCCCGACGGCAGGTCGATGCCGCAGACCTTGCCGGTGCGCTCGTAGTCCCTGCGTCCCGACCCCGTGAGGTAGCCGCGCACGATGGCTTCCACCGGCAGCGCCTCCGCCCTGTGCACCACCACCGACCGGCCGGCGAGGTGCTTGTGTTCCTCGTCGGTGCTGAACGGGTCCGCGTCCACGAGGTGGTTGGGGATGATCGCGTCGGTCTGCTCGAACCAGAAGGTGGAGATCTGCGTGAGGACGGTGCCCTTCTCGGCGATCGGCGTGGGCAGGACGACGTCGAAGGCGGACAGGCGGTCGGTCACGACGATGAGCAGCTGGTTCGGCGCGTACTCGTAGACGTCGCGGACCTTGCCCCGGTTGATGAGCTTCCAGGCCTGCTCGTTGGACTCGTACAGGGTGGTCATGGTCGCGCCGCTCCTCTCGCTCGCTTTGCACCTACGCTACCCGTATCGCGGAACGCCATCAGCTCCGCCCCATCGTTTCGCGGCGATGAGGTCGAGCAGAGCTTGAGCGGCGGCGGCGGGGCCGGCGGTCTCCTGCCCGGGCAGTCCGAGTTGCGTCCGCAACTGCCCGACGAACACGCCGGCCCGGAACGCCGCCGCGAACGTGGACGCGGCCAGCGCCTCATGCTGCTCGCGTCGCTGCGCCGGCCCGAACGGGTTGGCGAAGTACGTGTGGGTGATGCCGGTCGACGTGGTCGTCCCCTTGCTCATGGCGGCCCCGTCGCGGAACACGGCCAGGGCCTCCTGCTCGTCCGCGAAGCGGTCGACGAGCGGATGCTCCGCGTCGACCGCCTCGTGGTTGTCGGCGTACAGGAGGAAGTCCACGGGGTAGCCGCGCAGGACGTCCTCCAGCGTGGTGACCGGGAGCACCACCCTGGCGTTGACCTTGTTGGGGCTCATGATGATGGAGCGGTCGAGCTGGCCGAAGGCGTAGCCCTGCTGCAGGTCGTCGAGACGTACGAACGCGCCGATCTCGGTGCCGAACCCGAGCAGCTCGCCGCCGGAGCCGACGTCCAGTGAACCCATGTCGTCGGCGATGATGCGCACCTCGCGGATGCGCCCGGCGCCGGCGACGCGCAGCGCCTCGAGCGTCTCGCTCTTGCCGGTCGCGGTGTCGCCGATGAGGAGGACGGTCGCCGCGCTGCCGTCGTCGAGCACCAGCCGGGCGTACGCGCCGTGGAAGGGCATGACGCCGCGGTCCATGGCGGCGACGTTGTGCAGCGTGAGCACCATCTTCTTGAGGTAGCCGAAGTAGCCGAAGCGGTCCTCGAGCGGGACCGCCGCCACCAGCAGGCGGCTGCGGCGGTCGTCGTGGAACACGGTCGGCAGGTCGCCGAAGCGGGCGAGCGACGCCGGCGGGACGCCGAAGAGGTACACGGCGTCGGGTCCGGCGGCGATCTCCTCGTCCGAGGCCACCTCGAACAGGTTGGCCAAGCTCAGCCCGAGGCCCATGAAGCGGCGGTGGAAGTAGACGAACACCGTCGTGCGCCCCACGAGGGCCGGGTAGCAGAGCCACTCCTCGCGCTCCAGCTTCAGACCCTCGAGCGGGTTCTCGTCGACCTCCGCGAACTGCCCGGTGCGGGTGTTCATCGGCGGATCGAGCAGCAGCGGCGGGTAGAGCAGCAGGTCCCGGACGAAGGGGACGCCGGTGAGCAGCTCGCGGTAGCGAGCCGGCACCGGCCATCTGTGATTGACCGCGAACACGCCGACCTCGGCGCCGGCCGAGACCTGGCGCAGCACGCGCGGACGGGTGCCGGTGATGTTCTCGGCGACGTCGCGATACAGGGCGCGAACCAGCCGCGCCAGGGACTCGACGGTCTCGGTGAAGCCGCGCAGCGGGCGCTTGTCGCCGGGGGCCGGCGGCTGTTCCGCGCGCAGGACGAGGAACCGGTCCCAGCGGCGCCAGAAGTCGTACAGTCCCTCGACGAACTCGTGCAGCTGCCGGCGCCGCGCCAGCAGGTCGCCCGGGGCGCACGCCGTGACCGACACGCGTTCGAGCGGGTTGTTGGCGAGCAGGCGGATGAGGTCGAGCAGGCGGGTGCGCCGCGGGTCGGCGTCGCCCTTGCCCTGATCGGCCGCGGCTGCCCCGCCCGGTCCCGACCAGGCGGCGGCGGCCAGTCCGAGCTCGTCGAGCACCTGCGGGTTGTGCGACTCGAGGTGGTCGACGTACAGGTCGAGGACCCGGGCGAAGGCGGCGCTCTCGACGAGCTCCTGCGTGCCGGCGCACACGCCGCCCTCCGAGTACATGACGGCCTGGCGGTCGTCGAGGTCGAGCCGTTGTAGGGACATACGCGCTCTCCTGCGGTCGTTCAGGCTCGCGGGCACGGCGCCGAGCGAGCCCGCAGACTACCACAGGTGGCACCGGCCGTCGGCTGCGCCGTCGCCACCGCGACGAGCTACGTCGATCAGCCTCGCAGCGTCACGCCTCCGCCGGCTGCTCGGACGTGCAGAAGGCGCATCTGTGGGCGCCGGAGGGTATCTCGCTCAGGCACTCCGGGCACTGCTTGGTTGAGCTGTCCTCGGGCGCCTTGCCGCGCGCCCGCAGCTCCGCCATCTTGTTCATGGGCACGACGACGACGAAATAGATGGCGGCGGCGATGAGCAGGAACGAGACCACGGCGTTGATGAAGAGGCCGTACTGGAACTGGCTTCCGTTGATGGTGAAGGCCAGGCCGGAGAAGTCGGGCTTTCCGACGATCGCCGCAATGAGCGGCGTGATGAGGTTCTCCACGAACGAGGTGACCACGGCGCCGAACGCGGCGCCGATCACGACGGCCACGGCCAGGTCCACGACGTTGCCGCGGAGGATGAAGTCCCTGAATCCCTTGATCATGGCGATACCTTCCTTGGGTTGAGCGCGCGACGTCACCGGATGACGGCGTCGCTTGGCACGAAGGATAGTACGTCGGCACTCATCCGGCCATGACGTCTTCCGTCGACGCGGGCGACTGAGGGACCCCATGGGCCAACGTCGACCTGGTCGTGGTCGTGGTCGCAGCGGTAGCCCCGCCGCTGCATCCGCGCCTCATCGACCGCTACCTCGTGGCCGTCGAGCGGTCCGGCGCCGATCCGGTGCTGGTCGTCACCAAGATCGATCTCGTCGACGGGCGGGACCGACACGACCTGTTGGCGCGACTCCAGCCGTACAGGTCACTCGGCATGCCGGTGCTGGCGTGCAGCGTCGAGCGAGGCGAGGGCGTGCGGGAGATCGGCGAGACGCTCGCCGGCCACACCTGTGTCTTCGTCGGCCAGAGCGGCGTCGGCAAGTCGTCACTGCTCAACGCGCTCGGCGGGAAGGCCGCGGCACGGACCGGCGCGGTACGCGCCGGCGACGGCCGCGGCCGCCATACGACGACCGCCTCGGCGCTCTACGAGCTGCCCGGCGGCATCCGCGTGATCGACACGCCGGGCATCCGCCGCTTCAGCCTCGACGGCGCCGACCCGGCCGCCGTCGCCGCCGGCTTCGCTGAGCTGCGGCGCCACGCCGCGGACTGCCGCTTCGCCGATTGCACGCACCTGCACGAGCCTGGTTGTGCCGTCCGCCGCGCCGTCGCGGACGGCAGGCTCCCGCGCAGCCGGTACGTGAGCTACCGCAAGCTGGTCGGCGGGGACGGCGACGACCCTCGCCCCGCCGACGGGGAGCCCGCTCCGGCCGACCCCGGAGCCGGCCGTCAGTTCACGTGTGCGCACTGCGGCCGGCCGGTCCCGCCCGACGCGGCCGGCAGCAGGCACCGAAACCACTGCCCGCACTGCCTGCACAGCCTCCACCTGGACGAGGTGCCGGGCGACCGCGCCGCCTGCTGCGTGATGGATCCGGTCACCGTGTGGGTGCGAGGCCGTGGGGAGTGGGCGCTCGTCCACCGCTGTCGCACCTGCGGGCGCCTGAGCAGCAACCGCATCGCCGGTGACGACAACGAGGCGCTGCTGCTCTCGCTGGCGGCGAGGCCGCTCTCGGCGCCGCCGTTCCCGCTGGATGGGCTGGCCGGGCTTCGGGCGGCAGGTCCGTCCGGTGGCCTCGGCGAAGGGGCCGGTCGCGGCCCGGTCGGCAAGCGCGGCCGGGCGGAGGGCCCGGGCACGGGCGACGAGACCGGCCGGGACGGGGGCCTCGACCCGGCCGGCGGCCAAGGCGACTGACGCCGCCCGTACGCGAAGAGGGCGGCGGGTGCATGCGCACCCGCCGCCCTCCGGTTCACTTGCGGACGGTGAGGACCAGGGTCCGCGGACGTTCGCAGCGGTTGCCCGCATAGTCCGACACGCGGACCACCATACGGTACTTCCCGGCAGGATACGCCGCGTTGTAGCGGACGGCGTGCCAGACGCCGTCTGTCGGAGCCATCGCCCGCGCCCGGCGCAGGCGCTTGCCGGCCTTGTCGAACACGTCGATGGTCACTCGCACTGCCGGCGACAGGGCGTCGTGTACCTTGAGGCGCAGGGTGCCCCGGCGCATGGCGCGCGCCCTGGCGCGGTCGCGCGTGACCAGCCGGGGCGGCCGCGTGTCGACCACGACGGGCGCGGCGTTCACTTCTTCACGGTTGCCGGCCAGATCGACGCCCCTGTACCTGATGAGGTGGTAGCCGTCGTTGGCATGGCTGCGCGGCGCCCTGATCGTCCGCTTTGCGGCGTCCTCCCAGGGACCGTCTCCCAGTCGCGTCTGCGTCGGCGCGAGTCCGAGCCCGTCATCCGCCGTCTCGACCTTGAACGTGAAGGCCTTCCTGACCCACTTGGGCCCCCACATCGCGTTGCAGACGCTCATGGGGGCGATGCCGCCGCCGTCCGTGGTGGCCAGGATCGCGTTGCGGCCGGCCACCCAGCCGTCGTCTCGTCCGGAGAACCAGATCGTGCGGAGGTCCCGCGCATCGTCTATCCGCACGGCGCCCCAGTGGGCGCCGCCGTCCACCGTGTGCAGGACCAGCGTCTGCTCGTAGTCGCCGGAGATGGCCAGCGCCCAGCCCTCCAGGGGGTCGGCGAAGAACACGTCGAGGACCCGCCGCACGGTGCCCTTGGGACCCGCCTTGGTCTGGGTCCAGGTCGCCCCATCGTCCGTGGTGTGGAGGAGGACGCCCCCGGCGTCCCACCAGTACGAGGGCCCGGACACGGCCCACCCCTGACCCCCGCCGGGCATGGCGAGACGCAGGACGGCGCGCGGCCCAGCCGGGACCGTCGTCCAGGTCGCGCCGCCGTCGGTGCTGTGCGCGACGAGCCCTGGTCCCTCTTCCTCGCAGTCGCTGCGATAGGCCATGCCTCCCAGCCAGACGTCGGCGGCGGAGGCGAGCACGGTGAAGTAGCGCTCCCGGTCGCCGACCTTCGTCAGCTGCCAGTGGTCCCCGCCGTCGGAGGTCCTGAGCACCGTGCCCCGCAGGCCGGGACTCACCGCCCACCCGTGCTCCGCGTCGCTGAACGCGAGGCCGGTGAACGAGGAGCCGACGCCGGTCGGCTGCCGACGCCACGTCTGGCCGGCGTCGGTCGTGTGCAGGATGCGCCCGCCGTCGCCGGCCACCCAGGCCTCACCGCCCGCGGCCGCGACCACCTGCGTGAACCCGGCGACATCGAAGAGCGGGTGATCCAGGGGCTCCCACGTCGCGCCGCTGTCGGCGGACCGCCAGACGACGCCGGTGCCGCCTTCGTCGCCGTCGTCGTCGCCCGTGTTCCCGACCGCCCACACCATCCCATCAGGGGCCTGGGTGATGGCCTCGAAGGCGACTGCCGGCATGGGCTTCTCTCCGACGACCGACCAGCTGTCTCCGCCGTCGTCGGTGACGTACATGGTGCCCGACTCCGCGAGCATGCGGCCGTGGGCCGTGCTCTCGAACCGCACCGACAGCGGCGGATCGATGTCGAACAGCGGGTCGACGACCGGCTCCCAAGTCGCGCCGCCGTCGCCGGAGCGGAGGACGATCGCGGCCTCCAGGTACGAGTCCGAGAACCAGTCGTCGGACTCGCCGTAGCCCACAGCCCAACCACCGGCCGACGTCATGGCGATACCGGTGAGGTAGACCGGAGCCGCCATGGTGTCGCGCGTCCAGTGCACGCCGTCTGGGCTGTGGGCGATGGTGTTGTCGCCCCCCGCAGCCCAGTACATGCCGTCGTACACCGTGACCGCGTAGAGCGAGGAGACCCCACTCACCCGCGTCTCGGTCCACGTGGCACCGCCGTCGCTCGTGCTCCACGCCACGCCGGCGTAGTCCTCCTCCTGGCGGGCCTGCTCACGGATGCCGACCACGCACCCGTGCTGCGCATCGGCGAACGCGACCCCGTACATCATCGCCTCGGGCCAGAACCAATCCCAATCCATGAGGGACCCCTCGCCGAGCTGAAGCTTCCACGTCGCCCCGCCGTCCGTCGTCGCGAGCAGCGTGTCCAGACCCAGGGCCCAGCCGTGGTCGGCGTCGATGAACTCGATGTCGTACAGCGAGCTGATGCTGCGACTCGCCTGCCGCTCCCAGGTGACGCCTCCGTCCGTGGTGTGCAGGACGGCGCCCCATTCGCCGACGACCCAGCCCTCGGCGGGGCTGACGAACTGGACGCCGTAGAGCGCGTCGTCCTCGCCGGTCGGAAGCTTGCTCCAGGTGAGGCCGCCGTCGACCGTGTGCAAGACGTGGTCGCCGCCGTCGACGGCCCACCCCACGTCGCCGACGAAGCTGACGTCCCACAGGTCTCCGTTGGATGACGACTGCCAGGTCCAGTGAGTCGAGCCCGCCGCCGCGGGCGCGGCGGCGATTGCGGCGAGCACGGCCGCGCAGAGCACGGCGAGCAGGGCGAAGCGGACACGGTAGACCATGGACCCCTCCTTGGTCGCCGCCCCTACCAGGCGGCCTCGCCGCAGTCTACACTCCTCCGAGCCTCATACGAAGAGATGCGAACGGACGCTCGACAGCCGCGAGGGGCGGCGGGTGCCCGGCACCCGCCGCCCCTCGCGGCCCGTCCGCGCCGCCGGCCTCGTCCCTCGGCCGGCGGCGGTCTCCGTCAGGCCGGCGTCAGCCGGCCTTCGCCAGGTTCTCGTTCGCGAAGTCCCAGTTGACGAGACTGTCGAAGAAGGCCTGCACGAACGCCGGCCGCAGGTTCTGGTAGTCGAGGTAGTAGGCGTGCTCCCATACGTCGACCACGAGCAGCGGCGTGACGCCCGGCGCCGCCGGCATCTCGGCGTTGGGCGTGCTGACCAGCTTGCACTCGCCGTTGTCCAGGACGAGCCACGCCCAGCCCGACCCGAAGCGGCCGACGGCCGTGGCCTTGAAGTCCTCGACGAACTTCTCGTACCCGCCCATGCCCTCGATCCGCTCGGCGATGGCGCCCGACGGGGCACCGCCGCCGTTCGGCTTCATGCAGTTCCAGAAGAAGGTGTGGTTCCACACCTGCGCCGCATTGTTGAACACCGCCTGCTTCTCCGGCTTGCCGGCCACGGCCATGATCACGTCCTCGAGGCTCTTGCCTTCGAGGTCTGTGCCGGCCACCAGCTTGTTGAGCGTGTCGACGTACGCCTTGTGGTGCTTGCCGTAGTGGAAGCTGACCGTGCGCGCGGAATAGGCAGGCTCAAGTGCGTCTTCCGCCCACGGGAGCGGCGGCAGTTCGAACGCCATCGTTCCTCCTTGTCTGTCGTCTGGCCGGGGTGTTCCCCGGTGCTGGCACGGCCCCGCAGGGGCCGGGTGATGGCTCGTCGGGACGGCCGGAGCCCTCGTTCAGACCTGCTCCGGCACGTCGACCTCGACCGCGCCGTCCTGCACGCGCACGGCGTAGGTGTGCAGGTCGTGCACTCGCGTCTTCCACTGCAGTCGCTTCTCGAGCTTGAAGAAGCGCCGCACCGGCTCGGGCACGTCCTCCTCCGGTCCCATGTCGTGATCGATGGGCCACGCGAGATTGGTCCCCGAGCGGATGTCGAACTGGGCGTTGTGGAGCGGGCAGGTGAGGATCCATCCCTCGAGCGCCCCCTCGTTGAGCGGGGCGTTCTGGTGCCCGCAGCGACGGCTCACCGCATAGAAGGAGCCGTCGTGTTCGCAGAGGCAGATCTCGCGGCCGGCGGCGCGCACGTACTTCATGCCGCCGGGGGCGATATCGTCGGTCTTGGCTACTTCGTGCCACATGGTCAGACCTCGTCGGGCGGGAACTGGGGCAGGCTGTCCGGATCCGTGACGTCCAGGTGGACGTAGAGACCGCACCAGCAGCGCCTCATCGCGTCGAAGTGGGCGCGGTGGAACGGGATGCAGGGACACACGATCTTCATGTCCTCCTCGCGGACCCCGGTGCGCCCCTGACAGGGGCAGAAGGGGGCACCGTGGTCCTGCTCCAGCTGGACCTCGGCCTCGAGCAGGTCGTCGACCAGCTGCTCGTCGGGGCTGAACTTGTAGCCGAGCGGCGTGACGACGCGCTCGAAGAGATACCTGAGCGACTCCTTGCGGGCGTCCGTGCTCATGAGCCCCCTCCCCAGCCCTTGAGATGCTCGAGGAACTTGTCGGGGCTGTAGCCCACGATCACCTCGCCGTTGATGACCACCACGGGGAAGCGGCGGCCGCCGCTGAGCTCGTAGGCCTTGTCGGCGGCGGCGTCCTGCTCGTCGTCCGGCAGCTTGTCCACGTCGACGAAGTCGTAGGCGATCCTGCTGTCGTCGAACCACTGCTTGGTCTTGCGGCACCAGGGACAGGTGCTGAGCGCGTAGACGAAGACCTCGTCGACCATCACGCGCCCCCTACCTCGACGTGGACCTTCCCGTCCTCGACCTTGAGCGGGAACGTCCGGATCGAGAGCTCCGGCGCGTCGAGGAAGACGCCGGTGCGCACGTCGAACCGCCAGTCGTGGCACGGGCACGTGAGGACGTACCCCTCGAGCTTGCCGCCCTCCATGGGGCAGCCCATATGGGCGCACTTGTTGGCGACCGCGTAGAGGTCCCCGTCGACGCGCGTCAGCAGCACGCCGAGACCTTTGGGGAAGACGGCGACGTACGCGCCGTCAGGGACTGTGGTGTCGTCGATGGTCGGGACCCAGCACGGTCCGGTCACGGCTCACCCCTTCGCTCCGTCTGCAATGAGTCATGCTGACGACCCGTGGGGCGGAGCCTGTCTCGCCGGCGCCGGGCCGGAGGGCGGCACCCGCCGCATCACGGGTCGGATGCCAAGACTACCCCCGGACGGGGCGGTAGAAACAGAGGCCTCGCCGTTGACCGGCCGGCGACGGCTCCGCGGCGCTCACCAGCGCTCGTAGTGGACGCGCGACGGGTCGTACCGGTCCGCCGGCTCCTTGCGCTGCCGCGGCCAGCCGAACGGGACGAGCGCGAAGGGCACCAGCTCCTCGGGGATGCCGAGGAGCTCGCGCAGCGCGGCCTCGCGCTCGGGCAGCGGGTGGACGCCGAGCCACACGGCCCCCAGGCCGAGGAGCTCGGCCTCGATCAGCATGTTCTGGACGCACGCCGCGCAGTCCTGCGGCCACATCCCGGCCCACTTGACCCCGGCCGGGTCCCCCAGGACGAGCACCGCCACCGGCGCCGACGGCAGCATCTTCGCGTACGGATGCCACGTCGGGATCTGGTCAAGGGTGGCCCGGTCGCGGATGACGATGAACTGCCACGGCTGCTGGTTGCCGGCCGACGGAGCGGCCATGCCGGCGCGGAGCAGCCGCTCCACGGTGGCGTCGTCGACCGGCTCGTCGCGGTACGCGCGGATGCTGCGCCGCGTGAGGACGGGATCGCGGTCGGGGTAGTCCATGCTCACCTCGGGGTCGCGAGAATCTGCGAGGGTGAGCGTATCGACCGGATCCGCGGGCTGGCAAGACGCGCGGTCGGCGCGAGCCGCCGGGCCGGAGAGCGACGGCGGGGAACGGGCGGGCGGCCCGTGACGGGCCGCCCGCCCCGCCTGGTCCCCGCCCCCCTGCCGCTGCCGGCACCGGCCTGCCCCGGCGCGGCGTCCTCCTGCGGCGCTGCCGGCGGCGCTTCCGCCGCGGGCGTCATCGAGCCTGCAGCTCTGCCGCCGGACACCCTTCGAGACGCGCGACGTTTGTCACGCGTTCAGGCCACGGCTATCATCTGTGCAAGGGAACTCCACACCCTTTCGTCGACCCCCCGCCAACGTCATGGACACCGCACGCTCTCATTACGACGTCATCGTGGTCGGCGCCGGGCCGGCCGGGATCTTCGCGGCACTCGAGCTCGTGCGCCGCAGCGGCTCCTCCGTGCTCGTCGTCGAGCGCGGGCCGGACATCAGCCGCCGCGGCTGCCCGGCCCGCACGACCGGCGTCTGCGCCGGCTGCGAGCCGTGCGACATCACCTGCGGCTGGGGAGGCGCCGGCGCCTTCAGCGACGGCAAGCTCACGCTCTCGCCCGAGGTCGGCGGCTGGCTTGACCGCTTCGTCGGCAAGGACGGCCTGCGCGAGCTCATCCACTACGTGGACGGCATCTGGCTCGACTACGGCGCCCCCGAGGAGGTCCACGGCGGGGGCAGGAAGTCCGAGCGCATCCGCAGGGAAGCGCTCCTCCACGGCATGAACCTGGTGGAGTCGCCGGTGCGCCACATGGGCACGGAGCGCTCCTACGACATCCTCACGCGCATGCGCGCGGAACTGGAGCCCGCAGTCGAGGTGCTCAGCCGCTGCCGGGTCGACCGTATCCTCGCCGAGAAGCGGCCGGGCGAGGCCGACCTCCACGCCACCGGCGTCGTGCTGGAGGACGGGACGCGCGTCACGAGCGACGCCGTGATCGCGGCCCCAGGCCGCGACGGCGCGTCGTGGCTCGTGGAGGAGTGCAAGCGCCTCAAGATCGGACTGCGCACCAACCCGGTGGACATCGGGGTGCGCGTCGAGACGTCCGCGGCGATCATGGAGCCGCTCACCGGCGCGCTCTACGAGAGCAAGCTCATCTACTACACGCCGACCTTCGAGGACCCGGTGCGCACGTTCTGCATGAACCCCTACGGCGCCGTCTCGCTCGAGAACTACGGCGACGTGGTCACCGTCAACGGCCACAGCTACGCCGACTTCAAGACCGACCGCACCAACTTCGCCCTGCTGGTCAGCACCGACTTCACGGAGCCGTTCGACGACCCCATCGCCTACGGCAAGAGCATCGCGCGGCTGGCCAACGTGCTCGGCGAGGACATCATCGTGCAGCGTCTCGGCGACCTGCACCAGGGCCACCGCAGCACGAGGGACCGCATCAGGCGAGGGACCGTACAGCCCACGCTCGCCGGCGCCACGGCCGGCGACCTGGCGTTCGTGCTGCCGTACCGGCACCTCACGGACATCCTCGAGATGCTCGCCGCGATGGACAAGCTGGCGCCCGGCGTGAACGGCCGCGACACGCTGCTCTACGGCGTGGAGGTCAAGTTCTACTCGGCGCGCCCGGAGCTGGACGAGGGGCTGCAGACGCCCGTCGCCAACCTGTACGCGGTGGGCGACGGGGCCGGCATCACGCGCGGCCTCGTCCAGGCCTCGGCCGCCGGCGTGATCGCGGCGCGGAGCATCCTCGGGATCGCGGACCAGGCGCCGCAAGCCCGGCGACCGGGCGAGGCGGCGACGACCTCGGTGGCCGGCGAGACGGCGTAGCGGAGAGGTCCGGCGGCGGCTCAGACGCCGAGCGGCCGGCCGAGCACCGCCTCGACCCGCGCCTGGACGGCTCGTGCCTCCTCCAGGCGCTGTCGCACGCCCTCCAGCGCGTCGTCGTCGCCGGCGTGCCGGCGAAGCCGCGCGGCGAAACGGGCCTCCAGGCCGGCCAGACGGTCGTCCTGGACGAGCTTGTCGGCCAGGAAAACGACCTGCGCCTCGTCGAGGTCTCCTGCGGCGGTCTCGCCGAGGCGCATGTGCCTGCGCACGGCCGGCGCCACCCTCGGGTAGCCGAGCCGCTCGAGCAGGGCGGCGCCGGCCTCCGCGTGCCGCGGCTCCGCGCGGGCGACGTCATGGAGCAGCGCGGCGGCGGCGACGAGGGGGACGCACAGGCACTGGTCCCGCTCGTTGAGCGCCGCCGCGAGCGCCGCAGCGACGGCGGCGACGGCGAGCGAGTGCGCGACCCGGCCCTCGCTCGCCCCCCGTTCCCGGAGGAGCTCGAGGCAGCGCCGCTCCGACGGCAGTTCCTCGGCGGCCACCACGGCGCGCAGCCTCTCCAGATCGGCCGGCGTGTCCGCGTCGGTGACCACGCCCGGGTCGTCGACCTCCACCCGGAGCGCCGGCTCCGGCCTGTCAGTCAGCAGCTCGCGGAGGCCGCCGGCAGGCTCCCCCGCGAGGATCTCGCTCCTGAGCTCGGGCGCCAGCAGGGGCGGATGCCCGGGGAGGCCGCCGTATGTGGGCAGGACCACGGCGGCCCCGGCGGCGGCCCCCGCCCTCGCCAGCCTGCCCATCGTCTCGGGTCTCACGAGCGGGCAGTCGACCGGGAGCAGGAAAAAGCGCCGCCCCTCCGGCACGGCGGCGGCGCCTGCCTTGACCGACGAGTACATGCCGTCGGCGAAGCGGGGATTGACGACCGTGCGTGCGCCGGCCTCGTGCGCAGCGGCCGCCACGTCATCACGGCGATGACCCGTGACCACCACGACGTCCTCGACGCCGATCGAGGCGAAGGAGGCGACGACCCGGGCGAGCAGGGTCCGCCCTCCGAGGTCGGCGAGCGGCTTGAGGTCGCCCATCCGGGACGCGTAGCCGGCGGCCAGCACGATCGCCGACAGCCCGCCCATCTCTCAGACCGTCTTGCCGGCGCGCACCTGGATCATCTCGGCGACGATGCTGACCGCGAGCTCCGCGGGGGTCTCGGCGCCGATGTCCAGGCCGACGGGAGAATGGACCCGGGCGAG
This sequence comes from Actinomycetota bacterium, assembly GCA_012514235.1. Taxonomy (GTDB): domain Bacteria; phylum Actinomycetota; class Thermoleophilia; order UBA2241; family UBA2241; genus CAIXSE01. Next base: position 51,540 of record JAAZAR010000140.1, on the reverse strand, counting down.
TTGGTCCTCGCCCATGCCTGCGTCTCGCAGCGCTTCCACCATGCGGGCCCGCTTGCTCCGGCTCGCCATGAGGCCGATGTAGCGCGCCGGGGTGCGGAGCGCCTGCACGAGCACGTCCATGTCGTGCGTGTGCCCCCGCGTGACGATGACGACGTACGACGCCTCGTCCACGCCGATGCGTTCCAGTGCCCCGTCGAAGGATCCCAGCACCACCTTGGCGCCGGGGAACCGACGAGGATCGGCGAACTCCTCGCGGTCGTCGACCACGGTGACAGCGAAGCCGGCGGCCAGGGCGGCGGGGGCGAGGGCCCTGCCCACGTGACCGCCGCCGCAGACGATCGCCGTGGCCGGCGCCCCGACGTACTCGACGACGACCTGACGGCCGTCGGGCAGCCGGGTGGAGCCGTGGACGGCGATCTTGCCGACGGCGGTGCGCAGCGCTCTCGGGTCGCACTGCGCACCGACCACGACACCGTCGTCGTCCAGCAGGCACGTCTCCACCTCGCCGCCCTCTTCCAGCGGCAGCAGCGTGAAGAGCCAGGCCCTGCGACGGGCGGTCCGTGCCGCCTTCACTGCCCTCAGGACCTCCTCGAGCCGGGAGTCGCCCGGCGGCACGTAGGTGATGAGCACCTCAGCCGAGCCGCCGCACACCATCTCCTCGTCGCTGGCGAGGTCCCTGCCGGCCAGACGCAGGTCCACGACGCGGCTCGTTCGCGACTCGAGCACGTCCGCGGCCTTGCGCATCACGGTGAGCTCGAGCAGACCGCCGCCGATGGTGCCGGCGATCGAGCCGTCGCGGCGCACGAGCATCTCCGCACCGGCCGCCCGCGGCGTGGAGCCGCGGTCTCCGATGAGCTTGACAAGAGCGAAGTCCTCGCCGCCGTCCAGCAGCGCGAGGGCCTCGTCGAGGATCTCGTTCACGTAGGCGCCTCCGTGGTCTCGCCCGATTCTACAATCGTGTGGGCCGCACCCGCTCGCTCTCCCCTTCCGCGCCCGGGACACGGCGATGCCCCGCCTCCCTTCCCGGCGAGAGTCCAGTCGGCGGCCGGCGAGCGAGTGCCACACGGCACAGAATTGTCAAAGCTCGGGTGCGTCCCTATGATGTTGAAAAGGGACCCCCGCTTCTTCACCGCATCCCCCTCGGCCGCCGCCGGTCTCGCGCGTCGTCAGCGCGAGTCCCCCGGCGGCCGAAGCAGTCAAGCGAGACGGAGGGAGTACGAGTGCCCGGCACCGTCGTAGTCGGCGCCCAGTGGGGCGACGAAGGCAAAGGCAAGATCACCGACCTGCTGGCCGAGAAGGCCGATGTGGTCGCGCGTTTCCAGGGCGGCAACAACGCCGGTCACACGATCGTCCGGGACGGCGAGGAGTTCAAGTTCCACCTCATCCCGTCGGGCATCCTCTACGAGGCCAAGACCTGCGTGATCGGCAACGGCGTCGTGATCGACCCGCACATCCTGTTCGGCGAGGTCGAGACGCTGCGCGGGCGCGGCATCAGCTGCGACAACCTCCGCGTGAGCGGCAACGCCCACCTCATCATGCCGTACCACCTGCTGCTGGACGGCGCCAACGAGCAGCAGCTCGGCAAGTACAAGATCGGCACCACCGGCCGCGGCATCGGGCCGTGCTACGTGGACAAGCACACGCGCATCGGCATCCGCGTCCAGGACCTCCTGGACGAGAAGATCCTGCGCCGCAAGGTCAAGACGGCGCTGCAGGAGAAGAACTTCCTGCTGCAGCGCTACGACATCGGCGTGCTCGACCCGGCCCAGGTGACGGACGAGCTCCTGGGCTACCGCAAGCGGTTCGAGCCGTTCGTCTGCGACGCGAGCCTGCTGATCAACACCGCGCTCGATGAGAACAAGCACGTGCTGTTCGAGGGCGCCCAGGGGGCGCTGCTCGACATCGACTTCGGCACCTATCCGTTCGTGACGAGCAGCAACCCCATCGCCGGTGCGGCGTGCACCGGCGCCGGCGTCGGCCCCACGCGCATCGACCACGTGGTCGGCGTGGCCAAGGCCTACACCACGCGGGTCGGCGAGGGGCCGTTCCCCACCGAGCTCTTCGACGAGGTCGGGGCCGCCATGTGCGAGATCGGCCACGAGTTCGGCACCACCACCGGACGCCAGCGCCGCTGCGGCTGGCTGGACCTCGTGGCGCTCAAGTACGCCGTGCGGCTCAGCGGCATCACCCACCTCGCCATCACCAAGCTCGACGTGCTCGCCGGCCTGCCGACGATCAAGGTCGCCACGCGCTACAAGGCCGGCCGCAAGATCCTGGACGAGTTCCCGCTGCTGCAGACCGACTTCCACCATGCCAAGCCGGTGTACGAAGAGCTCCCCGGCTGGACCGAGGACCTCCGCGACTGCGAGGCGTGGCAGGACCTGCCGGAGAACGCGCGCGACTACGTGCAGTTCATCGCCGACTTCACCCGCACGCGTGTGAAGTTCATCGCCGTCGGCCCCGGCCGCGAGGAGACCATCATCCTGCCGAGAAGCATCGGGCGAGGCGGGGCGGTGTAGTCGGCGTCTGGAGGTGGCACGTGGGGTCCGTCGAGCAGGATGCGAGCAAGAGGCTCACCACGGCGTGGCAGCAGTCCGGCGAAGGTCGCCCGAGGAAGGCCCTCGACACGCTCCAGTACGCCGTGCCCGGCGCCGTGGAGGACCAGGCCATCGCTCAGGGCATCTACGAGCTCGCCTCTGAGATACGCCTGACCGAACCGGGTCGCTACGACGACGAGTGCGACGAGCTGATCGACCGCGCTCAGCAGGCACTGGCTGCCCACACCGAGAACGCTGACCCAGCGCGGGTCCTTGTCGGCACTGCCATCTACCTGGGCGGTCATTCGAGTCTCGGGCCCAGGCGGGCCGGCAAGCTCTGGATCTCGCGTGAGCATGTCGGTCTGCAGCCCGTGCTGACGACCGGACCCACCGGCGGCGCTGCGCTCGCCATGTCCGAGGTCTCGAGGATCGCAGTAGACGGCGACCAGGTCGAGGTGTCGAAGGTTCTTCCCGTGCTGGCATTCGGCGTCCTGGGGCTCGCCGCCAAGGGATTGAGAGACCGGACCTTCGTCATGGTGCATACGGCCGACGGGCAGTGCGCAGTCTATGAGGTGAGTGACAGGAGCCACGCCCAGGTGCGCGCGAGCATCGCGCCGACGCTTGCCGCCGCAGGGGTACCCCTCGATGGCGGCCTCTCCGACGCGGATGAACGGCGAGCCGGCGCTGCCGGCGACCTCGTCGGCCAGTTGACGCAGCTTGCCGGACTCGACGACCGAGGCAAGCTCACCGACGAGGAGTACGCGGCCTTCAAGGCCAAGCTGATGGAGTAGGAGTCCGCGACCCACCAGAAGGGCGACGAGACGATGATCACACGGCGGGGGCGATCCCACATCGAGGCGGGCCTCGGGAAGCAGGCCAGGGTCGACCTTGGCGCCCTGGGCACGCCGCTCGAGACGGAGCCCGAGCTGGGTCGGGCGCTGGGCCTGCGCGCGCCCCTGCTCGTGAAGCGGGATGATCTGGCCGGGCCCGGCCTCGGCGGCAACAAGGTGCGCAAGCTGCAGTACGTGCTCGCCGAGGCGCTGGCCGGCGGGGCCGATTGCGTGGTGACCATCGGGGCCGTGCAGTCCAACCACGCCCGCCTCACAGCCGTCTGCGGCTGCCTGACCGGGCTCGAGGCGTATCTCGTGCTGGGCGGCGACCCGGACCGGATGTGGGGCGGCAATCTGACGCTGGACCTGCTGGCCGGAGCGCACCTTCGCTGTGTCGCGCAAGACGACTGGGAGTCGCTCGACCGCGCCGCGGCCCAGCTCGTGGCGGAGCTGCGCGGCGATGGACGAAAGCCCTATCTGATCCCCATGGGCGCCTCGATGCCGCTCGGCGCGGTCGGCTACGCAGAGGCCTATCTGGAGCTCTGCGAGCAGCTCGACGCCGCCGGGTCGACCGCCGACTGGGTCGTGACGGCGAGCGGTTCCGGCGGGACCCAGGCGGGCCTGCTGGCAGGGCGCGCGGTGGCCGGCCGCGGTCCGCGCGTGATCGGCGTCGACGTCGCCAAGGGCGCGGGGACGCTGCGGGAGCGCGTGGCGTCCCTGGCCGGCGACTGCCTCGCGCTGCTCGGCAGGGAAGATCGACTGCAGCCCGAGGACGTCGTGCTCGTCGACGGCGCGGGGCCCGGGTACGGGCAGGTGTCGGACGCTGCTTCTGCGGCGATCTCGACTGCGCTCCGTACCGCCGGGCTCGTGCTGGATCCCGTGTACACCGCGAAGGCCGTGGCCGCTCTGTCGGACCTCGTGGGCGCCGGGACGATCGCGCCGGACGACACCGTCGTGGTCCTGCACACGGGCGGCGCGCCGGCGCTCTTCGCCCCGGCGTATGCGGGGGTGGTCCCGACGGCGTGACCGTCCCGTCGCCGGCGTCCCGCCGTCGAACGGCTCGGACGTCCTCGTGCCGTGCGCGAGACGCCGAGCCTCGTGCCGCGCCCGTCAGACGGTCGTGACCGTGACCTTGCTGGCGCCGCCGGCGAAGCGGATCTCGTAGCGGTCCTCGGCGTCGGCGAAGCCGCTGGACGCGAGCACGGTGCGCCCGCCGACGGCGCCCAGACGCTGGCCGTCGAAGACGAGCTGGCTCGCGCCGCCGCTCACCTCCGCCCGAGCCTCCGTGCCCTTGGGGCGGCGCAGGACGACCTTGCTGGCGCCGCCGGAGATGCGCACCGGCACCGAGCCGGCCGGCGCCGGCAGGGTGATCTCGATGTCGCTGGCGCCGCCGCCCACCTCGAGGCTCGTGATCTGAAGCGGGCTGAGGTCGGCCGACAGCTTCCACAAGCCGCCCCGGAGCGAGATGGCCCACGGGACGGCGGCGGTCAACGCGAACTCGGCGGACTGGGTCCGCCAGTCGAACGGACGGAACCGCCGGCGCTGCTGCACCGTCACGGTGCCGCCGTCCACCGTGATCCCCGGTACGGGCCCCTGGAAGCTCGCCTGGTAGAGGTCGGTGAGTCCGGGGTCGCCCCTCAGGACGATCTGGGCGGCGCCCTTGGTGAACTCGAGACGCCCCGCTGTGACTCCGTCGAGCGGAGCTGAGCTCGTCGCGGGCTCCTTCTTGCCGCCCAGGGAGAGGCCGACTTCCACCGTGAGACCGCCGGCCTCCCGGGCCGGAGCGCCGGGCGCGGCCTCCGCCGTCAGGGCTGCCACCTGTGCTTCGTACACGCCTCGCACGCCGCGCAGGTAGTCGCGGATCATGGCGAGCTCGCCCGCCGTCCGCTCCTCCAGGACCTTCCTCGTCGCCAGCTCGATCTCTCCCTGCAGGCGGGCGCCGATCTCACGCGTCGCGGCCGTGGAGACGACGAGCACGCGGCGCCGGTCCTCCGGGTCCGGGACCCGGTTGGCGTAGCCGCCGCGCTCCAGCCTGTCCAGCACGGTGGTGATGGCTCCGGGCGTCAGCCCGCTCTCCTCCGCAAGCTCGCCGGCGGTGAGGCGCCCATGGCGGTACAGGATGCCGAGACATCGCAGGTCGGTGCGGTTCAGCCCGAACTGCAGGGCGACGGCCTCATCCAGCTGGTCGCCCGAGCGCCGCACCTGGTCCAGCTCAACGCCGACCTGGTCGACGAGCCGTTCGTGTTCACGGTCACGATCGTCCATCGCCGTCTCCATCCTCCGCGCTGCAGCGGGAACACCTGTGGGACTGGACCACGCAGGACGCGGTCGTGACGCCACGGACCCACAGCCGTACGCCACCATGATGATACCACAAGTAAAAGGTTTGACAATCTAATAATCATCGCTACACTGACTCATCTGACAGAGCGACGAAGCGGCGCGCGCCGGCGCGGACGCCGGTGACGGAAGGACGGAAGGAATGGACAACGCGATCGAGGCCCGAGGGCTGGTCAAGACCTACAGGGGAGGCGTGCGGGCGCTCGACGGCGTGAGCCTCGCCGTCGAGACCGGCAGCGTGTTCGGCCTGCTCGGCCCGAACGGCGCCGGCAAGTCGACCGCCGTGAAGATCCTCACCACGCTGTCACGGCCGGACACCGGCGAGGCGTTCGTGGCCGGGCACGACGTGCTGCGTCATCCGGCCAAGGTCCGCCTCGCCATCGGGTGCGTGGCACAGAAGTCGGGACTCGACTTGCAGGCCACGGGCCGCGAGAACCTGCTGCTGCAGGGCCGCGTGTACGGTATGAGAGGCGCGGCCCTCCACTCCCGAGCACAAGAGCTCATCGACCGCTTCGGGCTCGCCGAGGCGGCGGACCGTACCGTGCGCACCTACTCCGGCGGGATGCAGCGCAAGCTGGACGTCGCCGTGGGCCTCATGCACCGGCCGCAGGTGCTCTTCCTCGACGAGCCGACCACCGGACTCGACCCGGAGGCGCGCGTGGACATGTGGAACGAGATCGCGCGCCTCGCCGGCGACGAAGGCCTCACCATCCTGATGACGACCCACTACCTGGAGGAGGCCGACGGCCTGGCCAGGCGGCTGGCGATCGTCGACCGCGGCAGGGTGGTCGCCGAGGGCACGCCGGACGAGCTCAAGGGCGAGCTCCGCGGCGACGCCATCCACGTCGAGCTGGAGGAGCATCAGATGGACGGCGAGGTCCGGCGGGCGCTCGAGCGCGTCCCGGACCTGTACGACATCAGCGTCGAGGCCCGCGCGCTGCACGCGCGGGCCGACAGCGGCGCCCGCGCCGTCCCGCTGGTCCTGGCCTCCCTGGAGGCCGAGGGCGTCAAGGTGGCCTCGGTCACCGTCTCCCGGCCCTCGCTCGACGACGTGTACCTGCGCCACGCCGGCCGCGCCTTCAACGAGGCCGACCAGGAGGTGAAGAAGCCGTGACCCACGTGATCTCGGACACGCTGTTCATGACCCATCGCCACGTACGCAACCTGCTGCGGCAGCCGGCCTGGATCCTGATCTCGCTGGTGCAGCCCGTGGTGTGGCTGCTGCTGTACGGCGCCCTGTTCCGCAAGATCGTCGAGATCCCCGGGTTCGGCGCCGCCAGCTACATCGACTTCCTCACCCCCGGCATCGTCGTCATGACGTGCCTGTTCAGCGCCGGGTGGAGCGGCATGGACCTGATCGAGGACATCGACCGCGGCGTGGTGGACAGGTTCCTCGTGAGCCCGGCGAGCCGGAGCTCGCTCATCGCCGGGCGCCTGGTCCAGGGCGCGCTGGTGGGCGTCATCCAGTCGGTCATCATCGTCGTCCTCGGGCTCATCGTCGGTGCCGAGTACCCCGGCGGGATCCCCGGCATCGCCGCGCTCACCATCGCAGCGGTGCTGCTCGGCACCGCGGTCGGGGCCCTCAGTAACGCGATCGGCGTGCTCAGCCGCAACGTGGAGACCATGGTGGCGGTCAGCAACTTCGTGCTGCTGCCGCTCACGTTCATGAGCTCGGTCTTCATGGCGCGCGCGCTCATGCCGGGCTGGATGCAGAGCATCGCCACCTACAACCCGGTGGAGTGGGCGGTCAGGGCCGGGCGCGAGGCGCTGGCCGCCGGCCCCGACTGGAGCGTGGTCCTCAGCCGCATGGGGTGGCTGGTCCTCTTCACGCTCGTGTGCGGCTGGCTGGCGACGGCGGCGTTCCGCGTGTACCAGAAGTCGATCTGAGCGGCGCGGCGGCGGGAGCCGAAGGGTGCTCCCACCGCCGCGCCCGGTGCTCCTTCCGCCGCGACCGGCTTTTTCGCCGCGACCGGCCTTCCCCGCCGCGCCCGGCCCGAGTAGACTTCCGTGGTCGGGCCGGGCCGGCGCAGCGCCGCCCGGCAGGATCCACCACTCGGAGGCCTCATGCGCGTGCTCGTGGTGGGCGGCGGCGGCAGAGAGCACGCCCTCGTCCATTCCTTCGCCCAGTCCCCACTCGCCGAACGCATCTTCTGCGCCCCCGGCAACGCCGGTACCGCCGCCGAGGCAGACAACATCCCCGTCGCCGCCGACGACCTGCCGGCGCTGCTCGACTTCGCCAGCCGCGAGCAGATCGACCTCACCGTCGTCGGCCCCGAAGCGCCGCTCGTGATCGGGCTCACCGACCTCTTCGAGGAGCATGGGCTCGCCGTCTTCGGTCCCAACAGGGAGGCTGCCCAGCTCGAGGGCAGCAAGGTGTTCGCCAAGGAGGTCATGGCCGACGGCGGCGTCCCCACCGGCGCCTACCGGCGGCACACGGCCCTGGAGACGGCCCTCGCCGACGTCGAGGGCCGCGAGGACTACCCGCTGGTCGTCAAGGCCGACGGCCTCGCCGCCGGCAAGGGCGTCATCATCTGCGCCCACAAGGCCGAGGCGCGGACCGCCGTCGAGTCGTGCTTCGTGAGCCGCGACTTCGGCGCGGCCGGCGACGTCCTCATCACCGAGGAGTACCTCACCGGCTCCGAGGTCTCGCTGCTCGTGCTGTGCGACGGCGAGACGGCGGTGCCGCTCGCGCCGGCGCAGGACTACAAACGCATCTTCGCCGGCGACCAGGGTCCCAACACCGGAGGCATGGGCAGCTACTGCCCGGTGCCCGGGTTCGAGCAGAAGGCGATCGACGCGGCCATGGAGCACGTGGTCGAACCGGTGGTGGCCGCGCTCCGCAGGCGCAACGTGACCTACCGGGGCGTGCTGTACGCCGGCCTCATCGTGACGGAGGCCGGCATCAAGGTGCTGGAGTTCAACTGCCGTTTCGGCGACCCGGAGACGCAGGCGGTGTTGCCGCGTCTGGACAGCGACCTGCTGGAGCTGTGCGCCGCCGCCGCCGACGGCGGGCTGGGCGGCGCCAGGGCGCTCTGGAAGCCGCAGGACTGCGTCACCGTCGTGCTCGCCTCGGCCGGCTACCCGGCGAGCAGTCACAAGGGCGACGTCATCAGCGGCCTGGCCGAGGCGGCCGCGCTGGACGACGTGACCGTCTACCACGCCGGGACGGCTCTGCAGGACGGCGAGGTCGTCACGGCCGGCGGCCGCGTCCTCGCGGTGAGCGCGCTCGGCGACGGCTTCGCCGCCGCCCGCGAGCGCGCCTACGAGGCCGTCGGCAGGATCGCTTTCGACGGCCTGCAGGTCCGTTCGGACATCGCCGAGCGAGCCGTCAAGGCACAGGCGGGCGAGCTCGACCTGTTCCCCCGCGGCCTCGAGCTCGCCTGAGGCCGCCTCGAGGCCGACCGGCGGCGAGAGCTCCCGTCAGGTGATCCAGCACCGGCGGTCAGGGACGACACCACGGCGCCGGCAGTGACCGGCCGGCAAAGGAGACGCGAAGTGGAAGAGACCAGGACTGAGGTCGAGGCCATCCTCCAGGGCATCCAGATGGACCCCGTCCTCGTCGGCATCGTGATGGGCAGCGAGAGCGACCGCGACGTGATGCAGCAGGCCGCCGCCGAGCTCGAGGAACGCAAGATCAAGTACGAGATCAACGTGCTCTCCGCCCACCGCGACCCCGACAAGGTGGCGCACTACGCCAAGACTGCCCGGAGCCGCGGGCTCAAGGTCCTCATCGGAGGCGCCGGCAAGGCGGCAGCCCTCCCCGGCGTGCTCGCCGCCTACACCACCCTGCCGGTCATCGGTGTGCCGATCAAGACGAGCGATCTCGGCGGCATGGACTCGCTGCTCAGCATCGTCCAGATGCCGCCCGGCGTGCCGGTCGCGTGCGTGGCCATCAACGGCGCCCGCAACGCCGCCATCCTCGCGGCCAGGATCCTGGACGTCTGACCGCCGGGGGCGGAGGTCCCGCCCGGGCGGCGACGATGGCGACGGCCCGGCCCCGCACGCAGGAAGGCCGAGCGGGGAACAGTGGGCACATGGGCAGGTACGCGATCAGGTCGACCAGGGCGCCCGGACCGCCCGGCGCGGCGTCCTCCGGGATCTCCGCCGGGCAGCTGGTGTTCGTCTCCGCCCAGCTCCCGCTCGACGCGGACGGGCAGCTCGTGGATGGCGGCGCGGCCGGCCAGGCCGGCCGCGCCTTCGACAACCTCGCCCACCAGCTGCGCTCCACCGGGCTCTCGCTCGACCACGTGGTGAGCCTCGACGTCCACCTCGTCCACGAGGCCGACCGGGCCGCGATCGACGCGGCGATCCGGGAGCGCTTCACCCGACCCTATCCCGCGCTCACCATCACCGGTGTACCATGGGTGCCCGGCGGTGCGCGGCTGCAGGTGGCCGCCATCGCGCAACGGTACTGAGGATCGCAGATGCCCAGGGACCAGAAGCCGCCCAGCCCCCGGACCATCTCGGGCTTCCTCTACGTCGCGGTAGCGCTCATCGCCGTCGCGCTGGCCTGCGTGGCCGTGCGTGCGCTGCTCGCCTGACCGGGCTCCTACACGAAAGGACGGATCCATGGAGAAGCAGGTCTTCGTGTCGCCCGACGGCGCCCCCGCCGTCGGCCCGTACTCGCCGGCCGTCGGCGCCGGTGACTTCGTCTTCGTCTCCGGCCAGGTCCCCCTGGACCCGGACGGCAAGATCGTCGGCTACACGCCCAAGGACCAGGCCCGCAAGGCGCTGGAGAACCTGCGCGTGACGCTCCAGGCGGCTGGGCTGACGCTCGATGACGTGGTCAAGACGACCATCTTCCTCAAGGACATGGACGAGTTCGGCGCCGTCAACGACGTGTACGCCGAGTTCTTCACGGAGCCGTATCCGGCGCGCTCGACGGTAGAGGTGGCGCGCCTCCCCAAGGACCTGCACGTCGAGATCGAGGCGATCGCCCGCCGTGCATGAGGCGCGTCGACGCGGCCTGACGCGCCGGCAGCGCGGGCGCGGCGTCCTCGCGGCGCTGACCGCCGTCCTCGTGACGGCGGTCCTGATGGCGGCGCTCGCCGCCTGCGGTGGAGACAGTGCCGACGGCGACCCGCTGGTCGGGTTCTGGCTCGGCGGCGGGTCGCCCGACGGGATGACCATGGTGCAGGTCGGCAAGGACCGTGACGACTACGTGGTGCTCACCAATCCGGACGCCCCGGCGGGAGACGCCGTGAGGGAGGGCGACTCCCTCGTCGTCGACTCGCACGCCGTCACGATGACGCTGACGCCGGCGGGGCCGGACCAGCTCAGTCTGACGTTCTCCGGCTCGATGTTCGCGTCCCCCCAGGCAGTCGTGCTGGAGCGGGTGGACGCGACGCAGTACGCGGACGCCTCGGTCGCCGCCGGCCTCGCCGTGCTGCGACGAGGCCTTGCGATGTGGAAGGCCGGCGGCGGCAAGAAGTACCCGCCGGCCGAGGAGGTCGCCGCGGACGGCCTCCTGGGCACCATGGTGCGCTGGCCGTCCAACCCGTTCACCGGCGGCCCGATGGAGCAGGGCGAGGACCCCGGCGACTTCACGTACGAGCGGCTGGACAGCGGCAGGAAGTACGCGCTCACCGCCCGCCTCTCGGACGGCGGCATCATCGGCGACTGACGACCGGGACCGGAGCCTCAGCCGCGCCGCTGCCGGTCTATCTCCCGCTGGATCTCTTCCTCGGTGATCGGCCGGCTTCCGCGGCCGTACGTGTCCCAGGCGTTGAACGCCACCCCGATGCCCCAGCCGGCCAGCACCCAGCCCGGCCAGAAGTACCCGGCGCCGGTCCAGAACCAGATGCCCACCAGGAAGGCGTTGACGATGCAGTAGGCGATCACGTGGTTCCAGAAGTCGCGCTTCTTCTTGATCGCCTTGATCGCGAGGTCGCGCAGTTCCTCTCCCGTCGGCATCCTCATCCTCCCTCCGCTGTGGCCCCGCGGCTCCCGGCCGCGGTACCCGGTTGATTCTCCCCCGGGCGCCGTGCAGAAACCAGACCGGCGCCCGGGCGCCACGGGACGTGTCGCCCTGGCGCGCCTCTGTGAGACAATCGCCCCCGACAGGAGACGGAGGCCGGCGGCACTGCCGGTCCAGCCGTGATGCCGGCGGCCGCGGAGGGACTTGATGATCGAGCGCTACACGCTCCCCGAGATGGGCGCGATCTGGACGGACGAGGCCAGGATGCGAGCATGGCTCGACGTCGAGATCGCCGCCGTGAAGGCCTGGAACAAGCTCGGCAAGATCCCCGACGACGCGGTCAGGGAGATCGAGGCGAAGGCCGCCTTCGACGTCGCCCGCGTCAACGAGATCGAGGCGACCACCAATCACGACGTCATCGCCTTCCTCACGAACGTCGCCGAGCACGTGGGCGACGCCAGCAAGTACATCCACTACGGCATGACGAGCAGCGACATGCTCGACACGGCGCTGGCGCTGCAGCTCAAGCGCGCCGGCCTGCTCCTCGAGCGCGACCTCGTCGACCTGGGCGAGGTGCTCAAGCGGCGCGCCTTCGAGTTCCGGGACACCGTGGAGGTCGGCCGTACCCACGGCATCCACGCCGAGCCCATCACCTTCGGGATGAAGCTGGGGATGTGGGCGTTCGAGGTGAGTCGGCACCTGAAGCGCCTGCGCGTGGTCACCGTCAACGTCTCCGTGGGCAAGATCAGCGGCGCCGTCGGCGCCTACAACAACATCGACCCCAGAGTCGAGGACCTGGTCTGCGAGGAGCTGGGCATCGGCCGGGAGCCCATCAGCAACCAGGTGGTGCAGCGCGACCGCCACGCCGCCTTCCTCAGCTGCCTCGCCATCATCGGGGCCAGCATCGAGAAGTTCGCCACCGAGGTCCGCCACCTGCAGCGCACGGAGGTGCGCGAGGCCGAGGAGGCGTTCGGCAAGGGCCAGAAGGGCTCGTCCGCCATGCCGCACAAGCGCAACCCCATCCTCAGCGAGCGGATGGCGGGCTGCGCCAGGGTGCTGCGCGGCAACGCCCTCGTCGGGATGGAGAACGTGGCCCTGTGGCACGAGCGCGACATCAGCCACAGCTCGGCCGAGCGCGTGGTGCTGCCGGACAGCACGATCCTGCTCGACTACATGCTGCAGAAGTTCACGAGCCTCATGGACAACCTCGTGGTGGACGAGGAGCGCATGCTGGCGAACCTGGGGCAGAGCTACCGCCTCGTGTTCAGCGGGGCGGTCCTGCTGGCCCTCGTCGACAAGGGCATGCTGCGCGAAGACGCCTACCGCGTGGTCCAGGACGCGGCCATGCGGGCGTGGCGCGAGGGCGTCGACTTCGGCGACCTCATCAAGTCCTCCGACGAGGCCATGGCCGTCATGACGCCAGAGGAGGTCGACGCCGCCATGGATCCCGACCAGTACCGGGCCGGTCGCGACGTCATCTTCGAGCGGCTCGAGCACCTGGAGTTCTGAGAGCGAAGGAGATGCGGCCCGACGACGACGTCCCGAGGGAGACCTGAATGGCCGAGTGCACGAGCTGCAACACTCCGATCAAGGACGGCGACTGGACCTGCGGCGCCTGCGGGGCTCCGGTGGCCGGCGGCGGCCTGCAGGCCCCGGCCACCGCACAGGGCGCCGCGGGTCACGGCGAGCCGGCCTACGGAGACTCGCCGGGCTACGGAGGCTCGCCGCCGTACGGCGGTCCCGGGCAGTGGGGGCCGGAGCACCAGCCGCGGGCAGCCACGCCGTCCTCGGCCCGGCCCGCCGTCGGCAGGGACGGCCTCATCAGTCTCGTCGTCGTCGGCGGACTCGTCGCCGTCGTCGCCGTCATCCTCGTCTGGTTCTTCGTACTCAGAGGCCCGGCCACCACCGGCGAGGAGTTCCTCGGCAGCTGGACGGCCGCCACGGACCGGGGGACCGCTACGCTGGTGATCACCCGGGACGGCGAGGCGTTCTCCGTCCTCATCGCAGGGAACGGCCCCTCGCAGACGAGCACCGTGCCCGCGCACCTCGACGGCAGCGACCTCGTCATCACCATGGACGACTTCTCGCAGATGGCCGAGGAGGACGGCGCGAAGGTCTTCAAGGCCACCCTTCAGGCCGTGGCCGGAGACTTCACGCTGATCCTCAGCCGCGCCGGCGACGCCGGCCTCGACCTGCGCATCGTGGGCACGTCGCCCGACGGCGAGGACTACGAGGAGACCATCACGCTGACGAGAGACGCGGCCGAGACCGTATGAGCGCCCCCAGTCTCATCCGGCCCGCCACGCGCGGCGACATGCCCGAGATCGTCGAGCTGCTGTGCGCCTGCGACGTGGCCGAGACCGGCGAGCCGGACAGCACCCTCGAAGACCTCGAGAACGACTGGTCCATGGAGGGCTTCGACCCGGCGCGGGACGCCTGGGTGGCGGAAGGTCCCGCCGGGCTCGTCGGCTATGCCTACGCCGGCGACCAGTTCCGTACCGGCGAGCTGGAGGCCGACCTCTGGGTGCACCCGGAGCGTCACGAGCCCGAGCTCCCCGACCGGCTGCTCGGGCTCGCAGAGCGCCGCGCTGCGCGGATCGCCGTGGAGCGTGGCTACGCCGACCCCACCCTCGACGTCTTCTGTATCTCCGGCAACCGAGCCAAGCGTGACCTGCTGCGGCGGCACGGGTATGCGCTCACGCGCAGCGTCTACCGGATGACTGCCGACCTCTCCGGCGGCGCGCCGGTCTCCCCACCGCCGCCGGGCCTCGAGATCCGTCCCTTCCGGCTCGGGGCCGACGAGGGCACCCTGTACGACCTCATGAACGAGGCCTTCGTCGATCACTTCAGGCAGAGCGAAGAACCCTTCGACGCCTGGCGCGCCCGCCTGGTCGGCCATGCCGACTTCGACCCGGACCTGTGGTGGATCGCCTGGGACGGCGACCAGGCCGCCGGAGCGCTCATCGCCTACGACCACGGCGACCTCGGCTGGATCAAGGGACTCGGCGTGCGCAGGCCCTGGCGCCGGCGCGGACTCGGCAGCGCGCTGCTCGCGCACGCCCTCGCGGCGTTCCTCGAGCGCGGCCGGCTGCGCGTGGACCTGGGCGTGGACGCTGAGGGCGCGACGAGGCCGCTGCGCCTGTACGAGCGCGCCGGCCTGCGGGCGACGTCGGCCTACGAGCTGTACGCGAAGGACCTCCGGGATGCAGCGGACCAGACACCAGGAAAGGAGCCGGGATGAACCGTCAGCTTCTGGCGTTCGTGCTCGCGCTGATCGTCGCCGTCTCGCTCGCCGCGTGCGGCGACGAGCCGGCCGGGGACGGCGCCGCCACGCCGGCGGCGCCGTCGAGCGAGGCAGCCACTCCCACGGATGCGCCGACGGCGCCTGCGTCACCGGCGGGACCGGCGGAAGAGGCCGCCGCCCTGTACTCCGCCAACTGCGCCGGCTGCCACGGCCCGAGCGGCGGCGGCGGGAGCGCGCCGGCCATCGCCGGGGAGGACGACCCAGACAGCATCCGCGAACAGATCCGGGAGGGGGGCGACGGGATGCCGGGCTTCTCGGGCTCGCTGAGCGCCGCGCAGATCGACGCCCTCTCGCAGTTCGTCGCAGACAAGCTGCGGTAGGCGCCTGCGGTATCATGCGGGCGATGAACGCCCCCGCCGGCCCGACCCGCACCATCCGACTCGCCCGACCCGGACTCGACGCCCGCGTGCGCGTGCCCGGCTCCAAGAGCGTGACCAACCGGGCACTGCTCCTCGCCGCGCTCGCCTCGGGCGAGTCCGTGCTGCGCGGAGCGCTCGAGGCCGGCGACACGGAGGCGTTCGCCGCCGGCCTGCGCAGCCTCGGCGTCGCCGTCGAGCGTCTCGACTCCGGCCTGCTCGTCCGAGGAGCTGGAGGGCCGTTCCCGGCCGACGAGGCCACCGTGTACTGCGACGAGGCGGGTACCGCGGCACGCTTCCTGCTCGCCGCCTCCGCGGCCGGCCGCGGCGCCTACCACTTCGACGCGGCGCCGCAGTTGCGGAGGCGCCCTCTCGGCCAGCTGCTCGACGCGCTGCGCGCCCAGGGCGTGCGCACCGAGCCCGCCGCCGCCTCCGGCCTGCCGCTCACGCTGGCGGCGAGCGGCCTCGCCGGAGGCGGCCTGCGGCTCCCGGGCGACACCTCGAGCCAGTTCGTCTCCGCCCTCCTCATGGCGGCGCCGCTCGGCCGTGCTGCGCTCGAGCTGGACGTCGACGGGCTCGTCAGCCGGCCCTACGTGACCATGACGCTGCGCATGATGGAGCAGTTCGGCGTGACGCCGCAGAGCGGCCCCGGCGACCGGTTCGTCGTCGTGCCGGGGCGGTACCTCGGCCGCGAGTACGACGTGGAGCCCGACGCGTCCACGGCGTCGTACTTCTTCGCCGCCGCGGCCGTGGCCGGTCGCGTCAGGGTGGCCGGCCTGCATCGCCGCCACGCCCTGCAGGGCGACGTGGCGTTCCTGGACGTCCTCGCGGCGATGGGGTGCCTCGTCGAGGACCTCCCCGAGGGCGTGCGCGTGACCGGTCCGGCCGCGCTGTCGGGGCTCACCGTCGACATGACCGACATCCCCGACACCTTCATGACGCTGGCCGCGATCGCACCGCTGGCCACGTCACCGGTCACCGTGACGGGGATCGGCACCGTCCGCCTGAAGGAGTCTGACCGCATCGCGGCGGTGGAGGAGAACCTGGGCCGGACCGGAGTGAAGACGGAGTCCGGCCCCGACTGGCTGCGCGTGTATCCCGGCACGCCTCGCGGCGCCGTCGTCGATCCGCACGGCGACCACCGCATCGCCATTGCGTTCTCCGTGCTCGGCCTCAGGACGCCGGGGATGGTCATCGCCGACCCGGCCTGCGTGGCCAAGACCTGTCCCACCTTCTTCGATCTCTTGAGCGGACTGGAACAGGGAACCGGCTGAGCGGGGCAAAGTAGTAGAGCCGGACCGCACACCTCAGACGAGCGTCACCCGCCCGGGAGGACGAGCATGGACGACGAACGCAGAGTTCCCGACGACGATACCGAGCTGACCCGGGTGACGCCGCCGGATGACGAGACCCGCATCATGCCGCCCGCCGACGAGGGCGAGACCCAGGTCATGCCCGGCGGAGAGACCGAGGCGACCCGGGTGATGCCGGCGGCGGACGAGCCTCCGCCCCCGCCGCCCGCCCAGCCCACGCTGCTCATGACGCACGGGCGGCCCGAGCGTCCGGGCGTGCCCTGGTGGGTCTGGCTCGTCGTGGTGCTCGCCGTGATCGCCGCTGCGGCCGCACTCTGGTACTTCTTCCTGCGGCCGACCGACTCGGACGCAGCCGGCGGCGAAGAGTTCGTCGGTACCTGGTCGCCGCAGACGGGCGCCGGAGGCGGCCTCGTGATCAAGCAGCTCGGTGACGGCCGGTTCACCGTCACCCAGTACGACGGCGACCTGCAGCAGGCCGGCTCCTCCGCCGCCGACCTGGTCGACGGCAGACTGGAACTCTCGATCAGGGCGTCCGCCATCGGCCTCAAGGGTGTGACCGGGACCGTGCGCGGCACATTGACGCACGAGCCGCACGATCGCCTGAGGCTGGACGTCACGGCCGGCGATCTCTCCGTCGAGCCCGTGTACTACGTGCGCGTCGAGGTCCTGCTCCCCGCCAGCCCCATGCCCACCCCCACGGTGTCGGTCTCACCGACGCCGACCGCGAACCCCACCGGGACGCCGACCGCGAGCCCCAGCCCGACCGGATCGCCGAGCGCCGACCAGCAGGTCGTAGCCAACATCGCCAAGCTCCAGGCGGGGATCGTCGCCTGGGCGGCGGAGAACGACAACCTGTATCCGTCGCCCCAGGACGTGATCCAGGGCGGCGGCCTCTCCCAGTACGTCGATCCGTGGCCGACCAACCCGTTCACGGGGGCACCCATGACTCCCGGCACCTCGCCCGGCAGCTACGTGTACGAACAGCTCAGCGGCGGCCAGGCCTACAAGCTCACCGGCTACCTCGGCAACGGCCTCACGTACACCGTGCCCTGAGCCGCGCCGCACCGTCTTCCGGGCGCGCCGCCCGGCCGCAGCCGCAGGCGGCGCCCGACGATGCCCGGCCGCGCCGCCGAAGGACGGGCGGCGGCCGGGCATCGTCGCGAGTGCAGCCCGGCTCACGCGCTGTAGAATCGGATGCGAGGGACAACGCCGGCGTGACGGACCGGCCCCGCCGTCGCGTCTAATCGACTGATCGCCCCACAGCGCGCGAAAGGGGGCCGGGATGCGAGCCAGTGACGTACGACGCGGCAGAGCGCGAGATCGACGAACAGACCGTGGATGCCGCGCGGCGCGGCGACGGCGAGGCGTTCGTCCGGATGCTCAAGCACTACGACAGCCGCCTGCGCGCCCTCGCCTTCCGCGTGCTTCGCGACCCGGTGCTCATGGACGATGCGCTCCAGGACGCCGCCATCAAGGCGTACCAGTCGCTCACCGGCTTCCGCGGCGACAGCGAGGTGGGCACGTGGCTCTACCGCATCACCTACACCACCTGTCTCGACTACCTGCGCCGCGAGCGCCGCTTCCAGGTGCTCACGAGCGAGGACGCTCTGGCGGACCTCTCGTGCGACAACGACCCGTGCGATCTCGTCACCCGCTGGGCCGAGCTCGAGGATGCGCTGGACCGCCTGCCCGTGGAGCAGCGCGTCCTCGTCATCCTCGTCCACCAGTACGGCTACGACTACCGCACCGCGGCGGAGGTGGTCGGCGTGCCTGAGGGGACGGTCTCCTCCCGCCTCGCCACCGCCCGCTGCCGCCTGCGCGCGCTGCTCGGCGAGCCGGCCCTCGTCCGGGAGAGGACCTCGTGACGGGGCGGGGTGGACACGACGTCGGGCGCGGCGCCGCAGGCGCTCCGCGCTCCGGCTGGGACGAGGATCTCAGCCGCGAGCTGCGCGAATCGCCAGTGCCGCCGCACTGCCCGGACCACTTCGAGCGTATCCGCGAACGGATGCGCGAACTCGCCGGCGCCGACGGGCTGCCGCCCGGCCCGGCCCACCGGACGGGCTCGCGACAGCAACCGCCGGCCCCGCCGCAGCGGCGCCGGGGCCTCCGTCTCGCCGCGGTCGCCGCCGTTGTCGCGGCAGTCGCCGCTGCCGTAGCGGTCAGCTGGGCCGGCGTGCCCGGCGTCCAGCGCTCCACGCCGGCGCCCGCCACGGCCGACACCGTCCTCGCGCATGTCGAGCGGGCACTCGAGAGCCTGACCAGCATCAGCGGCGACGTCGTGGAGTACGGCTCGGCGCGCGGCCGGCCGTTCTCCTTCCACGTCGGGTCCTTCACGTTCACCTCCCGCGGCGACTACCGGATCGAGCAGCGCGCCCAGGGCATCACCTACACCTACGATGCCGCCCGGCGCGTCGCCCGGCGCTACGTGTTCCGCGACGGCGAGGTCCTGTACTGTGAAGTCGCCCGCGACCTCCCTGATCCCGGCCCGTTCTTCAGCCCGTGGATGGGAGCCTCCCAGGTACTGGACCGCAGCCTTGCGGCCTACGCACGCGCCATGATCGCCGAACTCGATCCGGACGTCCCCGTCACGCCGGTGGAGTGGGAGGGCCGCCGCGCCTGGTCGGTCACGGTGCCCGAGCCCCTCACCGGCGGCGGCACCGAGGGATCCGCGCGCATCGTCGTCGACGCCGAGTCCGGCTACCCCCTGGCCGTCGAGCACTGGAGCGCCGACGGCGAGGTGAGCGGGACCCGCATCGAGAACGTGCGCGTCGGCGGCGACGTCCCGCGCAGCCGCTTCACGCTCGCCGCGGGCGAGCGCACCAGGCTGCTCCCCATGAGCGAGCGCTTCCGCCGCATGACGCTCCGCGACGCGGCCGCTCTCGGCGGCCGCGCGACGACCAGCTTCACGCCGTACGCCGCCGGCTGGGTGCCTCGTGGCTACCGCCTGAGCGGGGTGACGGGCGCCGTCGACGGCGCCTTCCTCGGCGCCTATCGCCCCGTGCGCGACGTGGAAGTCGGGTCGCTCACCGTCGTGCTCACCTACCGCCGCGGCTTCGACCGCTTCTGCGTCGTCAGCCGCTGGCGGGCCGAGAACCCGCCAGGGTCGGACGACCCCTTCGACGAGGATTCCGCGGCCCGCACGGAGACCACGCCGCTGCGGATCCGGTCGGGCAGCCTGCGCGGCGAGACGGCGCAGATCGTGCTCGGTTTGCCCGACTGGCCCCACCTCTACGTCACGACAGGGGTCGGCGGCAAGGTCTCGGTCAGCGTGGCCGGCGATCTCACGCGCGAGGAACTCGCGCGCATCGCCGGCTCTCTCCACCCCATCGAGCGCTAGCGTGCAGGCCGTCCGCGTCCACGAGTTCGGCGATCCGGACGTCCTCGTCCTCGAGGAGTTGCCGAGGCCGGAACCGGTGGAGGGCGAGGTCCTCGTGCGCATCCAGGCGGCCGGGGTCAATCCCGTCGAGACGTATGTCCGGGCGGGCCTGTACGGGACGCTGCCGGCACTGCCGTACACCCCCGGCGCGGACGGCGCCGGCGTGCGCCTGGACACCGGGGAGCGCGTGTACGTCACCGGCTCGCTGAGCGGCACGTACGCGGAGTACGCGCTGTGCCGCGAGGAGGACGTCAGGCCGCTCCCCGAGACGCTCTCGTACGCCCAGGGAGCAGCCCTGGGCATCCCCTGCACCACGGCCTACCGGGCTCTGTTCCAGCGCGCCAGGGCCACCGCGGGTGAGCGCGTCCTCATCCACGGTGCCTCGGGCGGCGTAGGCATCGCAGCCGTGCAGCTGGCGCTGGCCGCCGGCCTCGCCGTCACCGGCACGGCCGGCAGCCAGGCAGGAGGTGAGCTGGTGGCCGCACAGGGCGACGTGCGGGTACTGGATCATCACGACCCGCAGCACCTCGAGGCCGCGGTCGAGCTCACGGGTGGCCGCGGCTTCGACCTCGTCGTGGAGCTTCTCGCCACGGAGAACCTCGGTGCGGACCTCAAAGCTCTGGCGCCGCGCGGCCGCGTCGTGGTCGTGGGCAGCCGCGGCCCGGTCGAGGTCGACGCCCGCGACCTGATGAACGCCGACGGCGCCGTCCTGGGGATGCTGCTGTCCAACGCGCGGCCGGACGAACTGGAGGCCGCGCGAGCCGGCGTCGACGCCGCGGTGCGCAACGGCGTCGTCAGGCCCGTGGTCGGCCGCGAGCTCCCGCTCGCGGAGGCTCCACGGGCCCACCGCCTGGTGATGGAGCGCCCCGCCCTCGGCAAGCTCGTGCTCGTGCCCTGACCTATTCCCTGGGCGCGCGGGCGGCGCCGCTGATACCATCGGCACCACCGCCCAAGGAGCCAGCCATGACCGACTACCGCGCCCGCAGCATGTGGCTCGACGACCTCCCCGGCGAGCTCGTCCCCCGTCCCTCTCTCCCCGGTCCGACCGATGTCGACGTCGCCATCGTCGGTGCGGGGTTCACGGGACTGTGGACCGCCTACTACCTCAAGAAGGCGGACCCTCATCTGCGCGTCGCGGTCCTGGAGCGGGAGATCGCCGGCTTCGGAGCGTCGGGACGCAACGGCGGCTGGTGCCACACCACCTTCCCAGGCTCGCGCGAACTCGCCGCCCGGACTCACGGCCGGCAGGCGGTGAAGGACCAGCAGCGCGCACTGCACCAGACGGTGTACGAGATCGCCCGCGTCGTGGACGAGGAAGGCATCGACGCGCGCTTCCACCTCGGCGGGCAGCTCGACCTCGCGCTCACGCCCGTGCAGCTGCTCCGCCTCCGCGAGACCGTGGACTACGAGCGCTCCTGGGGCTTCGGCGAGGACGACTACCGGGCGCTCGGGGCGGCGGAGATGCGCGAGCGCATCAGGGTGGCCGGGTGCCTCGGGGCCGGCTTCACGCCGCACGGCGCCGCCGTGGACCCGGCCCGTCTCGCCCGCGGCCTCGCCGACGTGGTCGAGAAGGTGGGGGTGCCCATCTACGAGCGCACCCCCGTCACGGGCATCGCGCCCCACCTCGCCGTGACGCCCGCGGGCGACGTGCGCGCGGAGGTCGTCGTCCGCGCCACCGAGGCGTTCACCCCCGAGCTTCCGGGGTTCGAGCGCACCGTCGTGCCGATCTACTCGCTCATGGTCGGCACGGAGCCGCTGCCGCGATCGTTCTGGGACGAGGTCGGCTGGAGCGGCCGTGAGGTGTTCGGCGACTTCCGCTTCCTCATCTTCTACGCCATGCGCACCGCCGACGACCGCATCGCCATCGGCGGTCGCGGCGCCCCGTACCACTACGGCTCCCGCCTGAGCGAGGAGTACGAGCGCGACCCGGTGGTCCGGGAGCACCTGCGCGCCTTGCTGGGCGAGCTCTTCCCCACCCTCGAGGGCGTCCGGGTGACCCATCACTGGGGCGGCGCGATCGCCGCGGCACGCGACTGGTACACCTCGACCGGGCTGGACCGGTCCACCGGCATGGCGTGGGCCGGCGCCTACGTGGGAGACGGCGTCTCGACCACCAACTTGGCCGGCCGCACGCTGCGCGACCTCATCCTCGGGCGAGAGACGGAGCTCACGAGCCTGCCGTGGGTGGATCACCGCTCGAAGCCGTGGGAGCCGGAGCCGCTCCGCTGGATCGGCGTGAACGCGGCGCTCCGCGCGATGGGGAGCGCCGACGAGGCGGAGCTCCGCACCGGGCGCCCGAGCAGGCGCGCGACCTACGTCAAGAAGCTGATCGGCGCCTGAGCCGGCACCCGGCCCCGCTGCGGCGCCGGGTGCGCGGAGGGCGCCTCCGCTGCGCCTCCGCTGCGCCTTCCCCTCGGCTCACTCGAGGAAGTCGGCCTGCGTGCTCGTGTCTTCCGGTACCGGCTGGTACGCCGGCGGAGCGACGGGCGCCGGCGCCGGCGACCCGCTCACGCTGGGTGACGGCGTCGGGGTCGGCGCCTTGGGCACCTTGAAGCACCCGGGCGCGCGCCGGACGCAGTAGCGGATGAGCTTCCTCGAGTTGGAGGCGGTGAGATGCGCCCCGTCGTAGAAGCCGTTGGGATTACCCCCGAACGTCTTGATGTTGACGCAGTTGAGCACCCTGAAGTTGAGATGGTCCTGCAGTTTCGAGAGATACGTGCGGAGCCACCGCTGCTTCACGCCCCAGCCCACCGCGCGGAAGGCTTTCAGCGCCCGCGGGTGGTACGGCATGATCACGATCAGCGGCCTGATCTTGTAGGCGTTGAGCAGCCTGATGGTCTTGACGAAGTACGACTTGGAGCGGGTGTTGCCCGGGATCTTGCGGTTGCCCGCCTTGGCGAGCATGTCCGCGTCGAGATACATGTCGAGGGCCCTCTTGAGCGTGCGGCCCTGCTGCCGCTTCTTGTCGTAGCTGTTCCACCACAGCATGCCGTCGTATCCGAAGCGGCGGCCCGACAGGATGTTGCGCTGGGGCTGCTTCATGGCCCACTTCATCTTGGCGTTGATGAGCGACTTCGGGAACGCCTGCGAGAGACGCTCGTCGACGATGAGCCCCGGGTTCATCGGGACGTCGGCGAGGGTCGTGGCCTGGATGCACCAGATCACCGTCGGGGGCTTGTCGGGGTGCGTGTCGAGGACCCAGTCGGTGACGGCCCAGGCGTCCTCCGGCCGGCCGTTGTGGAACGCGAAGTTGAAGGCGGTGAGCCCCGTCGCCTTCTTGATGGTGGCAGGATCCATGCGGAGGCCGCGCGAGCCGCCGAAGACGAGCACGCGCGGCACCTTGGGCATCTCTTCGTACACGTCGGCCTTGAAGCTGCGGTCCCAGCCGCGGCTGCGGTAGCTCTTGAGCTTGTACGTGGGCGTGGCATCGGCGCCCATCGCCATCGGGATGGAGACGCCGAGCAGACACACGACGCCGAGCGCCACCAACGCGAGCCTGGTCCGCCACCCGCCGCCTGCGTTTCCCAGCACTGGTCGACCCCCTTTTGCCCTAGGGTAGCAACCGCCCGTCGCCATCACAAATCATGGGGCGGCGGACGTCGTGCCGTCGGAGAGATGCACCACGAGCGTGTACGACGTGCCTGCTCCCGGGCTGTACGTGTAGTCGCCGGGAGCCTCACCCTCGCGCATCGGCTCGCCGGTGAAGGGGTTGGTCGGCCATGGGTCGACCAGACCGCCGAGGGTCGCCTGCGAGGCGTCGGCCGGAGCGGCGCCGGTGGTCGCGATCTGCGCATCGATGCCGGTCTTGATCATCACCAGCTGCGCCTTGACGGTCGCGTCTTTGGCCACGTCGATCTTGCCGGTGGTGTTCTCCACCGCCTGCTCCCGCAGGCCGCAACCGGCGAGCGCGGCGACGGCGCCCAGCGCCAGCAGGGCGATCAGCGCCGCAGCCGTGGTCCGCTTCATCATCTGCCTCCCAGGGTCGCTGCCCACCGTATCGGCAGCGCTCCCTGCTGCCTCAAGGCCTTCTCACAGTACAAGCTCGCGGCCGCATGAGCGATACTGGTGGCATGAAGCGGCCCGACAGACTGAGGGACCCCCGCCGCCTGCGCCGCGACTGGACGGGCGACGCCGTCCTCACGCTCGTCGCCGGGGGCACCCTGGTCGGGGCCGTCTTCCTGCCGTGGGCGAACGACGACGGCCCGGGTTGGGTCAACTTCAGCCTGTCGCAGGGCGGCGAGCTGAACGGCGTGCTGGACACCGCGTGGGGCACGCCGGCACTGGCGGTCGCGGTCGTCGTGCTGGCGGCCGGGCTGGCGATGCTGCTCACCCGGCCGCGCCGGTCCTCCATCCTGCTCGGCGTGCTGGTGGCCGCGTGCGGCGTCGTCGCCTTCGGCGTCGCGCAGGACGCGGCCGACTCGATCGGCTTCTTCGACCCCGGCGTGGGCATGTACCTGACCACGCTCGTCGCCGTCCTCCTGGTGCCGATCGGCCTCGCCGCGGCGCTCGTGGCGTGGCTCATCGTGCGCGGAGGGCCGCCTGCCACGCCGGCCGCTACACCCCCGCCAGCGCCCGAAAACGCTCCACCGAGTTGATCGGTACGTCCAGCAGCTCGGCGATCCGGAACTTGGCCATGATGGCGTTCGGTTCGCCCGGGTGCAGGTTGGAGTGGTCGAGGATCCGCCCCAGGCCCTTCTCGCCGCGGATCTGCTCCATCGCGTAACTGTCGCTGAGGTCGCGGACCGTGCAGCCCAGTCTGTCCGCGACGTAGCTCTTGGCCTCCGGGAGGCGCATCCCGCGGGACATCTGCATGCGCGCGACCAGGTCTCCGGCCGTGCGCACTCCGCCCATGCCCGCGGCGAGCGCGTGGGTGACGTCCATGCCTCTGGAGTCACCCGAGCCCACCTACAACCCGTCGCACTTCAGGATGTCGACGTGCGCCTTGGCGGCCCGCGACGCGGCGTCCTCGGGCGGGTACCCGTTCACGGGCACGCCGCCGACGCCCTCGCCCACGTTGGGGTGCACGGGGATGCGCGCCACCTCCATGGCGGGCTTGCACACGGTGATCGCGTACGCAGCGTTCCAGGCGCAGCTCTTGCCGGTGCGGATGTTGACGGCCGGCCCGTAGATCGTCGCGCCGGCGTCCTGGCAGACCTGCACCTGGGCCGCCGGCCACAGGCCGGCCAGCCGGCGGCCGTCCCACTCCAGCTCCCCGTGCACGCCGATCACGAACTCGCCGGCCATCCCGACCTCGATGCCGGCGTCGGGGTACTTCCCGCGCAGGTGCTTCACGGCGCGCAGGGTGCTGAAGAAGTCGGCGTCGCCGGCGCCGCCGGTGGTGTCGAAGTCCATGCCGTCGGCGCCGGTGTCCAGCATGCCCTCGCCCACGTAGATGAAGTCCTTGGTGGCGAGGTCCATGGCCTCCTCGATGGCCGCGCGGGCGGCAGCGATCTCTCCGCGCGGCAGCAGCTCGAACCAGTTCTCCGCCGGTCCGTCGGGCTTGCTGTAGAAGGCCAGGTTGGGCTGCGCCCCGTACTGCACCGGCGCCGTGCACATGAGCTGGACGTTCTGCATCACCTGCTGCTGGAAGGGCAGGATCGTCTTGATCGCCTTGTAGCTGTACTCGATGTGCCAGAGCTCGAGGATGTCCTGCCCCAGCCGCTGCTCGCTCTCGAGAAGATCGAGCAGGTCGGTGCCCGTCATCTTGCTGCCGCCGCCGTCGCAGCTGAGGACCACCTGGTCCCCGATGTCGACGGCTGTGAACGCCGCACGCGAGGCATAGATGTCCAGCAGGTGGTCGAGCTCGTCCTGGGCGAGCGGCGCGCAGCCCGCCTTGCGGGCCGCCTCCTCCGTCGCGGCCTCGATGTCCGCGCGCAGCTCGCTGGGCGTCATCTCGACCATGTAGCCGTCGCCCATCCGGGTCGGGATCCTGGTCTCCACGTGTCCCCCTTCGCTTCCATCCACGAGCGCTGCAGGCTGCACGACGCTCGTCGCGAATCGTAGCAGCAGACGTGGCTCGGCGGCGCCTGCGGTTGACCGGAGCGGAGCGCCCGATGACACTGGGAGAGGAAGAAGGGGGCCACGACGAGACGCATCACCCGACTCACGCTCATCCTCGCCGCCCTGCTGCTCGCGGCGCTCTGCGCGGGCGCTGTCACCTCGGCGCCCGCCCGCGCGGCGTCTCCGAACGAGGAGATGAGGGCGGCCGTCCTCGCGCTGCGCGGCCTCATCGACCGCGCCGGGGCCGAGCGCTACTTCGTATATCCGCGCCGGGCGTCGATCCAGCCAGGCCGCCTCGCCGGGAGCCGGCTGTGGCCGGACGACCCCTGGACGGGCCAGGACCTGCGTCCGGGCACGGGCCGCGGCCACTACCGGTACACCGTGACGCCGGACAGGCGTCGCTACCGCCTCGTCGGCTACCTGAACGGCGGCACCATCGTGCTCAGAGGGGGCATGCCACGCACCATCATGCGGGCTTACGACCACCGCAGCGAGGAGGGCATCAACCTCATCCGCCAGTACATCGAGGACTACGCCGCCGCGCACGACGGCCGGTATCCTCTGCCGTCCGCGATCGAGTCGGACGGCGCCGTGGGCCAGGAGCCCCGTCGCCGCTACTGGCCCAGCAACCCCTGGGACCACCGCGCCATGACGCAGCGCCGCGATCGGGGGTCGTTCTCCTACTCGGTCACCTCAGACCGGAGGTCGTACACGCTGCGGCTGCATCGGGCACTCAAGGGAGACTACGTCCTGACCGGCACCGTGGTGGCCACTCCCTGGCAGCAGCTGCTCATCAGCCTCGAGGACGAGATCGTCAGACGAAACGGCCGCATCCTGCGAGGCTACGTCGACCAGTGGTCGCTCCAGCACGCCGGTGCGCTCCCGAGCGCCGTCGAGATGGCGCCGGCCGCGGCGGTCGGCGCCGCCCACACGGACTGGCCGCTCGACCCCGCCAGCGGCGGCCCCATGGCGCCCGGCACCGTGCCCGGCACCTACACGTATGCCGCCGGCGCTGCCGGCGCCTACACGCTCACCGTCCATCTTCACTCGGGGGAGTACGAGGCCGGAGGCACCGCGCCGTCGCCTGCGGCGCCGGCGCGCGGCGCCGGCTCCCCCGACTGATCACCGCCACAGGAGGCTCCCGTGACCAGACGCCGGCTCTTCGTCGTCCTGTCGACCGTCGCCCTCGCCCTGACCCTCGCCGCCGCGGCTCCGCGCGCCGACGCCGTCAGCTTCGTGGACAAGCAGGTCCAGGCCGGCGGGCTCCTCATCCAGAGCTCCATCAACACCTACGGCCAGGCCCACCAGTTCGTCTACCCGCCCAAGTCGATGGTGAAGAAGGGGGGTGGGCTGCCCAACTCCACAATCATCTGGCCGGCCAACCCCTGGACCGGCAAGGTCATGGGCCCGGGGAGCTCGCGCGGCACCTACACCTACGCCCTCGGCAGCGACGGCCGGAGCTACCGGCTCACGATGCACCTCTCCAAGGGCAAGTTCGTGCTGAAGAGCGCGATGCCCGCGTGGTTCAAAGCCGAGCGCAACACGGCGAGCAAGCACAATCTGCTCCTGCTGCAGCGCTACCTCACGACCTACTACCTGCAGCACGACACGTATCCGGAGACGCTGGACCAGACCACCTTCGCCTCCCCTGCCTACGTCTGGCCGCGCAACCCGTGGACCGGCTCCGCCATGACCGCCGGGGCGAGCCTGGGAGACTACAGCTACGCACGCCCGGCGACCGGATTCACGCTGAAGGTGAAGCTCACGTCCGGATGGACCGAGCTCGGACCGATCCTCTGAGCCACATCGCCGGTCCGCCCACGTACACCGCCCGGTAGCGGTCTCCGCGCACAGGAACGCGGCCGGCAAGGAGCGACGACGAGCGGGGCGGGCGGCCTTCCCTACCGCCCGCCCCGCTCGTCGTCAGGACTTGTGCTGCCAGGCTCGGTATCGCTCCGTCGTCGATCCGGCGCCCTCAGGTCGCCGCTCCGCGGCCCGGCAGCCGTCTGCGTCTTCCCTCGCGGGGGGCGTGGTTCACGGCAGCCCGATGTTGCCGCTGCTGCCGTTCGCCTGCAGGACCCGCGCCGTGCCGCCGACGCGGGTCCAGCTCGTGCCCGTGAACGTAGCGCCCTTCACGTTGTCGAGATAGCCGCAGTCGGAGACGGTGGCCACCACGCGCCCGGAGAAGCTCCAGCCGGTGGCGTTCTTGCAGTACACGACCTGCGAGGTAGTGCTCATGCTCTGCGTCTGCTGGGAGTCACGCACGCTCATGTCGGCGTTGACACGAGTGAACTTCCACATCATGTTGGTCGACGAGGAGGGACCCTGCAGGTTGAATGCCGAGCCCCTCGTCTGCCTGATGGTAAGGCCGTCGACCGTGATCCCCTTGGCCTTGTTGATCTCGAAGCCCTGGCCCCAGCTGTAGAGGTCCGGACGGGTGCCCGACCCCTCGATCACCATGTCCTTCACAGTGGTGTAGGCGTTGCCCATGGCGGTCGAGCAGAACGAGACCGCCTCCGAGCCCGAGGGCTCCACGGTCACGTTGTTGAGGGTCAGGTAGCGCCAGTTGTTGGTGCTGCGCCCCGAGTAGGTGCGGTCGGTGAACTCAAGGCCCATGCGCGGCTGGGGGCGGATGGTGAGCCCCTCGACGCGGATGTTGTACACGCTCACCGAGTCGTTCGTGTTGATGGTCCAGCCGTTCTGCGGGCCGGTATCGATGATGCAGTTGCGCAGGACCACGTCGTGCAGGTTGTAGTTGATGTGCAGGACGCCGGTGGTGCTGCTGCCGCCCTTGAAGATGATGTTCTCGTAGACGCGCGGTGCCGAGGACGTGCCTGACTGGAGCTTGGCGTTGGTCATCGTCGTGTAGCTCGCCGAGGACCCCGACGTCGGTGTCGCGGTCGGTTTGGGCGTCGCGGTCTGCGTCGGTGTCGCGGTCGGCTTGGGCGTCGCGGTCGGAGACGGCGACGCCGTCGCCGTGCCGTAGACCTTCCAGTCGTAGATGCCGGCGGACCCGGAGGCGACGTAGCCGATGCGCATGCGCACGTACCGCCACGTCCCGGAGATCGCCGTGCTCGTGGTGGCGAGCCGGTTGCCGTCGCAGTTGGCGAGTTCACGCCACGCCCGCTGGTCGTTGCTTCCGAAGACACGGAAGTGGACGGCGCCGTTCACTCGCCAGGACACGTTGGAGGCGCTGACGGCCTTCGGCGACCCGAGGTCGATGGTGACCTTCTGCGGTACTGCGGAGCTGGAGGCCTGCCAATAGGTCGACGTCGAGCTGTCGTTCATGTGGCTGGCCGGATGGCTCGAGGCCGCGGTCTCGGCCGAAGCGGTGCCGGTGAGAGCCGGCGCCGTGGCGGCGCGGGCCGTGGCCTGGGCCGCCGCGTACACGGTGGTCGACGCTGCCGCGGTCGGCGCCGGCGTCAGCGTGACGATCGACTCCGGAGTCGCGGACTGCGTCGCGGGCTTCGCCGGCTCCGCGGCCGGGACCGGCGTCGTCGACGACGGCACCTCCGCGATCGTCGCGGCGGGGGCGTCTGGCCGGAACGCACCGGTGAAGACCGTCGACACGTCGACGCTCTTCTCCACGTTCCAACAGAACCCCTGGTATGCCGTCGTTCGGATCGTGGCGGAGACCCCGTCTGCTGCATCGAGGACGGTCTGGCCCGCTCGCACGAGGTCGTGCGTACCTCGTGGGCCGGCCGTCACCGTCCTCTCCACCACGTCCTGGAGCGTTGCTGGCCTCGCCGAGGCCAGGCCGGCGACCGCTGAAACGGCCACCAGGCAGAGTGCGATGATGAGTGCCAGTTGTCTGTGCACGGCGTCCTTTCCCCGTCGTGACCCCCGCCGGCGACTGGCGCCGACGGGGCTTGCGGCACCCGCCGGCAGCAGACCGGCGGGTGCTTGCGGGCCCCGAAACGCCGGCCATGTTCGCACATCCCTTGCAGTGGGGAAGGATGAGGGATACACGGGGCTCGGGCGCCGGGGGCACTGCCTTGACTCGGCGAACATCCAATGCCAACCGGCGCCCGATTGCAACCCGCTTTTTCCTGCGATTTGCAGGGATATTCGCACTCAGAAGCCGTATGAGTTTCCGCTTGTGCCCGTGGGCCTCCGTAGTCCCGAGACACGTACGGAACGGTGGAGTTCGTTAGCTGTTCGCTTGCACGCAGGTGACCGGAAGGGCAGGCTTTGGGCCCATGGACGGACGGTCACACACGATGCGGCTTCACGTCATGCGCACCGGCGCCGTGGCCGCCCGGAGCGCCATCGGCGCCGAGTGACGCCGGTGTTCACGTCACCACAGCGACCCAGCCAGCGGGCGCGAGCCGCGCGCTTCAGCCGGCGCCCGCCGAGCTTCGCGGCGACACTTGTCGCGCTGGCCGTCGTCTTCGCCGTCGCCTGGATGCTCTTCCTGCGCTCGGACGAGCCGGTCACGGCGCCTCTCGTGGATGGCGTACAGGGCACGTACCAGTGGCGCTCGACGGCGGCGGGCGGAGAGACTGGCGTCGACGGCGAGTTCAGCGCCGTGCGATCCGGCGACGCCGGCGGCTCGGCGCGGACGCCGGCCGGACCCGGCGCCCCCGGTCTCGTCCCCGTGCGATCGGCGTACGCCACGGCGACGCGAACGGAGAGCACGTGCGCCGGTGTGGGTGCCCGGCTCAGGTGCCGCAGGACCGTCGGCCAGTGGCCGCCCGTCTGGAGGGTCGCGACGCGCAGTCCGCTCGACTACCAGGGGCTGGCGGCGATCGTCCGCACGGCCGTGGAGGACGGCGACGACACGGTGGGGATCAAGCCGGGCAAAGACGCCGACCGGGCCGTCTGGCGCGCGTCCATGCGCCTCGACCGGCAGGTCGATGTCGTCGTCGACCAGGAGACCGGCCTCGTCACCTGGTACAGCAGCGGCGGCGAGACGTTCACCGCCGACATCGACTGGGACTCGCCGCCGCAGACTGCCGCGGCCCACGACGCCGACGCGGCTGCCGGAGCGGGCGCCGAGGTCGTCACCAGCGCGCCGCAGTACGCGGCCACTCCCGTCGACGCCGGTCGCGACGCAGGCTACGACGTCCTCGTCTCCGACCTGGCGCCGGACGGCTACGAGCTCAGGGCCGTCGCCACCGTCCCGGCCGGGTCCCTCAGCCGGGTCGACGACGGGCCGTGGGACCTGCCCGACGACTCGCAGGGGACCGGCGTCCTCGAGCTCTACACGCGAGGCCTCTCCCTGTTCACCGTCGAGCAGGTCGGGTCCGCGACGATGGAGCGACTGTCCGGGATGCCGGCCCAGCAGGAGGCGGCTGCGAACGGCAGACTCTCCGTCCGGGAGACGACGCTGGGCTACGGCGCCTTCGCGGGCGAGACGGCCCTGACCTGGTACCAGGAGTCAGGGCCGTCGTTGTTCGTGGTCGGGGAGCGCCGGGCCGTCTTCGTCACCGGCGGGCTCACCCGCCAGGAACTGCTCGCCTTCGCGGAGGGTCTCAAACCCGTGCCGCGGGCGCAGTAGACCGGCCCTCGCTGACGAGGTCGGTCGCCGCGTCCTTGCCTGCATCACCCCTCGTCGAGAGGCTCGAACTCGTCCTTCTCGACTCCGCAGTCCGGGCACACCCAGTCGTCAGGCAGGTCCTCGAAGGCGGTGCCCGGCTCGATCCCGTTGTCGGGATCCCCCACCTCGGGGTCGTACACGTAGTCGCACACGGTGCAGATGTACTTCGTCATCGTCGGCCTCCTGGACTCCTCGCTGGTCGGCGCGGCGCGCGCGGCGTACGCGTCAGTCTACCGCGCCGCACGGCCTGCGGCCGCACGCGGGGATCACCCCGACGGTTCCTGGGGGCAAGACGCGACCAGGGCCCCAGCGAGAGACCGCTGCCGAGTCAAGACGCGACGTTGGCGCGGCCAATGCCGGGTCAGGCCGTGGCCTCGGCGAGGCCGATGCCCGGCCGAGGCCAAGCCGTCCCCTGTCGTCAGACCGGAGCGTCCTCCGGATAGCCCCTGGACTCCCAGTAGCCGGTCCGGATCCGGTCCGTGAGCTCGATCCGCCGCACCCACTTCACGCTCTTGTAGCCGAGCTGCTTCGGCACCACCAGGCGCAGCGGCCCGCCGTGCTTGGGCGGCAGCGGAGCGCCGGCGATCGCGTCCGCCAGCACGGTCTGGGAGTCACGGACCAGCTCGAGCGGCAGGCTGCTGAGGTAGACGCCGCCGGCGGCGTAGAAGACGGCGTAGCGCGCCTCCGGCCGGACGCCGGCCCGGTCCAGGACCACCGACGGCGCCACGCCGCCCCAGCGCACGTCGTCGACACCCCAGCCCTCGACGCAGAGGAAGTCGGCCGTCTCGTCCACGCGCGGCAGCGCGGCCCACGTCGGGCGGTCGATCGTCAGCGGCGTCTCCACGAGGCCGTCCACCTTGACGACCCATTGCCCGGGCGGAACGTCGGGCACGTCCTCGACGCTGCGCACCGGGAACGTGCCGAACTGGTCGGCCACGGGGCCTCCGACCTTGTCGGCCACCTCGGAGGGGCCGCCGAGGGCGCGCAGACCGGCGACAGCGGCGGCCACGCCGGCGGCAAGGGCTCCCCCCACCAGCAGCAAGCGGCGGCGCGTGAACCGCACGGCGCCGTGCGGCCGCCGCTCGTCGCGCGCCGGAGCCGCGCCGGCGCCCTCATCCGCCGTCCGTCCCTGGTCGCCCTGCCGTGTCTCGTCGTCCATCGCTGATCCCACGCCTGAACCTGTAACCGGAGTGTTCCCGTCCTGAAACCGGCGAGAGAGGGCCACCACGCGCCGCAGGACGCGAAAAGGGGCGCCTCGCGGCGCCCCTTCCGACACGTCTGTCCGAGCCCCTCGTCATAAGGTCCGCGGGCTACTGGTTCTCGAGCAGCTCGTCCTCGTACACGTCGCGCACGACGCGGGCCGGCACGCCCATGAGCACCTTGCCGGCCGGCGCGTCCTTCGTCACCACGGCGCCGGCGGCGATGAACGCCTCTTCGCCGATCTCGATCGCCGGGCAGAGCACCGCGCCGCCGCCGACGCGGGCGCCGCGGCGGATGGTCGCACCCTTGATGAGCTTGTGACGCTTCTCCGTGCGGCCCATGAAGTTGTCGTTGGTGGTCTGGACGCACGGCGCGATGAAGCACCGTTCCTCGATCGTCATGTACGCGGTTATGTACACGTCGGTCTGGATCTTGGTGAAGTCGCCGATGATGGTGTCGTTCTCCACGACGCTGCCGCGACCGACGACGACCCGCTGGCCGAGCGTGCACCGCTCGCGCACGCCGGCGTAGTCGCCGAGGATGCAACCCTCGCCGAGCGTGGTGCCGCGGTAGACCACGGCGCCGGTGCTGATCACGCAGCCGGCGCCGAGCTGGAGCGGCGCGAGCTCGCCGCGCTTGGCGGTGCTGGTCGGCGAGAGGCTCGGCACCTTGCCGAGCACCGCGCCGTCCTGGATGAAGCAGCCGTCGCCGATGACGGTGTCTTCGTACACGACGACGTTGGCGCCGAAGACGACGTCCCTGCCGACGACCACGCCGTCGCCGAGCAGCAGGTTGCGGCCCAGGTCGCTGTCGTGCAAGGCCATCGTCACAGCTCCTCGGTCTTCACAGGGCGGCCGCCCTCGCGCAGGCTGACCTCCATGGCATCGAGGACCTTGACCACATTGAGCGCGTCGCGACCGTCGCTGCGCGGGGTCGCGTCGTCGTTGATGCAGTCCACGAAGTGCTGGCACTCGATGCGCAGCGGCTCTTCGTTCCCGATGCGGGGGATGTGGATGTCGCCGAAGTGCAGGGTGACGAACTCGCCGTAGGTCTCGAACTTGGTGCGCGTGGTGGTGGCGCCCTTGTCGTACACGGTGATCTTGCGGTCCGACTCCATGTCGTCGAAGACCACCATCTTCCGCTCACCGACCACGGTGATCTTGCGGCTCTTGTGAGGATCGAGCCAGCTCACGTGCAGGTGGCCGACCATGCCGTTCTCGTACCTGATGTAGCCGAAGACGACGTCCTCGACGTCGTCCTGGAGGTAGCACTCGCCGCGGGCGCTGACCTCCACCGGCTCGTCGCCGGTGAGGTAGTTGAGCACCGACACGTCGTGGGGCCCGAGGCTCCAGAGCGCGTTCTCGTCGGTGCGCACCTTGCCCAGGTTGAGGCGGTTGGCGTAGGCGTAGTAGACCCGGCCGAGCTCGCCGGCGTCGATGAGCTCCTTCATCTTGGCCACGGCCGGGTGGTACTCCAGCAGGTGGCCGACCATGAGCTTCACGCCGTACTCCTCGGCCGTGTCGAGCAGGTCCTGCGCGTCCGCGGCCTTGAGGGCGATGGGCTTCTCGATGAAGGCGTGCTTGCCGGCCTCGATGGCGAGCTTGCCGAGCTTGTAGTGGGTCGGCACGGATGTGGCGACGACGATCGCGTCGAGCGCGTCGTCGGCGAGCAGATGGGCGTAGTCGTCGGTGACGGTGGTCTGCGGATACAGACTGCGCGCCTTGGCCAGATTGCCCTCGTCGAGGTCGCAGCAGTAGGCGAGCTCGGCGCCCTCGAGGCGGTCGAAGTTGCGGGCGAGGTTGGGGCCCCAGTAGCCGAGCCCGACCACGCCCACGCGGACCTTGTCAGTCACGAGTGGGTCTCCCCTCTTACAGTTTCCAGACGTTGCCGGCGCTCGGGATGCCGGCCGTGGCGTTGCGGAAGTCGACCACGAGGTCGGCCTCGTCGACGACGGCGCGATAGTCGACGTCGGAGTGAGCAGTCACGATGGTCACGGCGTCGTACGCGGCCAGCGGGCGATGGTCGTCGAGCGGCACCGAGCTGAGCCCGAACTCGGGCAGCTCGGGGCAGTACGAGTCGTGGTAGTCCACGGCGGCGCCCTGCGAGCGCAGCAGCCGGATCACCTTGAGCGCGGGGCTCTCCCGCAGGTCGTCGATGTCAGCCTTGTACGCCACGCCCAGCACCAGGATCTTCGCTCCGTTCAGGCTCTTGCCGCGGGTGTTGAGCGCGCGATGGAGCTTCTCGACGCAGAAGTACGGCATGTTCTCGTTGACCTTGCCGGCGAGCTCGATGAACTCGGTCCAGAAGTCGAACTCGCGCGCCTTCCAGCTCAGGTAGAACGGGTCGATGGGGATGCAGTGGCCGCCGAGGCCCGGTCCGGGCTGGAACTTCATGAAGCCGAACGGCTTGGTGGCGGCCGCGTCGATGACCTCCCACACGTCGACCTTCATGCGGTCGCAGAGCATCGCAAGCTCGTTCATGAGGGCGATGTTGACGCTGCGGAAGATGTTCTCCAGCAGCTTGGTCATCTCCGCCACCTCGGGCGTGCTGACCGGCACGACGTGGTCGAGCGCCGGACCGTACACCTGGAGGGCGCGTTCGGTACATGCCTGGGTGAGGCCGCCGACGACCTTGGGCGTGGTCTTGGTCGTGTAGTCGGTGCGTCCGGGGTCCACGCGCTCCGGCGAGAAGGCGAGGTGGAAGTCGACGCCGGCGGTGAGGCCCGAGCCGGCCTCGAGGATCGGCGCGAGCTCGTCGCGCGTCGTGCCCGGATAGGTGGTGCTCTCGAGGGTGACCAGCTGGCCGCGCCGCAGGTGCCCGGCCAGCTGTTCCGTCGCCTGCTTGACCAGCGTCAGGTCCGGCTCCCGGTTGGCGTTGAGCGGCGTGGGCAGGCAGATGATGTCCGCGTCGCAGTCCTCGGTCTCCGCGTAGTCCGTGGTGGCATGGATGAGTCCCTTGTCGACCATGGCCTTGAGCGCGTCGCCGGGTACGTCCTGGATGTAGCTGCGGCCGGCGTTGACCTCGTCGCATCGCTCGGCCACGGCCTCGATGCCGACCACCTCGATGCCGGCCTCGGCGAACACCATCGCCAGCGGCAGGCCGACGTAGCCCAGGCCGATGACTGCGATCTTCACGGGGAACTCCCTGTACGTCGTTGGCGGCGGCGGGAGCCGCCCCATCAAGTCGGGAATTCTATCGCATAGCTCGGCGGCCGGGATCGACTCCTCCGTCCCGGCTGCCGATGGATGGTGGGGGGTGGGTAGAATCGGCACATGGGCGTGATGGAACGACCGGACGTCGAGAACATCCCGGGAGACCTCGACCGGTTCCTGGGCAACTTCTTCAGCCGCCGCGGCTGGCGCAGCGAAATCAAGTACGACCCGGCGGAGGACCGGCTGTACCTCGACGTCCGCCTCGCCAGCGCCAGACTGTCCGGCGACGACCGCTTCCTCTCCCTCGTCGAGTACTTCGCCCGCGCCCAGGACGCCGTGCTGCGCCGGCGCACGGGTCTGCCGCTGCAGTGCCGCATGTACGGCTCGGACGGCAGCGACCTCACGGGCACCCTGCACGCCCGCGGCTCCAGCTACCTCGACGACAACGCCCGCGGGCACGGGATGCGCCGCCGGCTGCTGCTCCTCAGCTTCCGGCGGCGGTTCCTCTGGCGCGTGCTGCCGGGAGCCGTCCTGTGGGCGCTCGCCTTCACCTTTCTCGTCGGCGTGGTGGGCGTGTCCTTCGACCTCGTCCTCATCGTCGCCATCGCCGCGCTCGGCGTGCAGGCGCTCCTGCTCTGGTCGACGACGGTACGGAGCCGGTGACCACCCCCGTCGACCGCCCCGGCGAGGACCCCGTCGACCTGCTGGCCGACGTGGCCGAGAGGCTTCAGCGACGCCTGCTGCCGGACGATCCGCCCGACCTGCCCGACCTGGACCTCGCCTTCACCTACCGCTCGGCGAGCCGAGGCGTGCTCAGCGGCGGCGACTTCGTCGACTACTACACGCGGCCGCCGTCGGGCAGCCTGGCCTTCGTCATCGGCGACGTGGCCGGCAAGGGCGTCGACGCCATGGCCACCACCTTCGTCACCAAGTTCATGCTGCGCGGAGCCGTCTTCGGTGGCCAGCTCTCCTGGCCGACCCGTCCCGGCGAGGCGCTGCAGGAACTGCGCAACGGCCTGCTCGAACAACCGGACTTCGCCCGCGAGACTGACAGGTTCGTGACCGTGCTGTTCGGGCAACTCACGCCGCGCACCGGCCTGCTGAGGCTGGCCTCGGCGGGCCATCCGACGCCGTTCATCGTCCGCTCCGGTAGCGTCGAGCGCCCGCTCCTGATGACCGAGCCGCCGATCGGCGTGGAACTGGACGCGGCCCTGGAGCCGTACCCCACCGAGGTCGTGCGGCTCTACCGGGACGACCTCATCGTGCTCTTCACCGACGGCATCGCGGAGCTGCGCGACGACGCCGGCACGTTCTTCGAGTCGTGCATCGACGAGGTGCTCGCCGGGACGCACGGAGCGCGCGCGGCCGACGTGGTCGCGCGCCTCGTGAGCGCCGGCGAGCGCTTCTCGTCGCGCCCGCCCGCGGACGATCTCGCCGTCCTCTGCATCCGGCTCACCGCCGAGACGGAGTAAACTGTTCCCGCCTCCCGCCGATACAGGGAGGTGACGGCCTGGCAGGATCAAGGAGGGACAGTGACGATGCGCTCACGACTGGGCAACCAGGACGGCTTCATCCGCGAGGTCGTCTGGATCGTCGTCGTGCTCGCCGTCATCGGCGTCGTCGTGCTCGATGCCATGGCGATCTTCAGCGCCTACCAGTCGGCCGACGATGCCTCGACCGCGGCCCGGGAGGCCAGGACCGAGTACGCACAGAGCCTCAACGTCTCCTCCGCCGAGATCGCCGCCCGGCAGTACCTGGCCAAGGCTGGTCTCGAGATGGTGGACTTCACGGCCAAGCGCGCCCAGAACGGCACGGTCACGTTCACCGTGACGGCCCAGGCGACCGCGGACACGTACGCGTTCCACTACCTGGGCAAGATCCCTCAGCTCAAGGACTGGGTGGACCGCGTCACCAACCCGACGCGCACCGGCGTCGCCGCCGGCGAATAGGAGCGCTCAGCGCGCCAGCTTGAGCCGGGCGAGGCGCTCGTGACGCTCGAGCCCCAGCCGGACGATCTCGTCCACCAGCGCGTGACCGTCGATGCCTGATGCCGCCCAGAGCCGCGGGAAGCCGCTCATCGCCGTCATGCCGGGGATGGTGTTGATCTCGTTGAGGATCACCCGGTCCGTGGCCGTCTCGAGGAAGAAGTCGCAGCGGGCGAAGCCGCTCGCGTCGACGGCGTGGAACGCCCGCACCGCGAGCTCCCGGACTCGCTCCGTGTGCCGGTCGTCCACCTTCGCCGGTATGGCGAACGACATCATGCCCTCGGTGTACTTGGATTCGTAGTCGTAGAACTCGTTGGCCGGGATGACCTCGCCGACCACCGACGCCCGGCAGTCGGCGTTGCCGAGAAGGCTGCACTCGAGCTCGCGGCCGACGCACGCCGCCTCGACGACCGTCTTGCGGTCGTGGGTGGCGGCGAGCTCCAGTGCCGGGCCCAGTTCGCCCCTGTCGTGCGCCTTGGTCATGCCGACGCTCGATCCGAGGTTGGCCGGCTTCACGAAGACCGGGTACTGCAGGCGCTCCTCCACGGCAGCGATCGCGTCCGGGCCGGTAGCCGCGTCGTCGCGCAACACGAGATAGTCCATCTGCGGCAGTCCGGCGTTCGCGAACACCGCCTTCATGAGCTCCTTGTCCATGCCGACCGAGCTCCCTAGGACACCTGACCCGGCATACGCGAGTCCTGCCATCTCGAGGAGTCCCTGGATGGTGCCGTCCTCGGCGAACGTGCCGTGCATGATCGGGAAGGCGAAGTCGAGCGGGAGGAACTCCCCGTCGGCGAACGCGAGGCCGGGGCGGCCCGGGTCGGAGACCAGGCGCACGGGCCGCGTGGACACGGCATCGAGCCCGATCGTCGTGGCGGCGTCGAAGTCCTCCGGCACCACCCACCTGCCGGCGGGCGTGATGCCCACCGGTACGACCTCGTACGCGTCCGGGTCGAGCATCGAGAAGACGAAGCGGGCGGAGGCCAGCGAGATCTCGTGCTCGGCCGAGCGGCCGCCGAAGATGAGCGCCAGCCTCAGCATGGGCGAAGCCTAGTCGCGGGCAGGAGGCACCGCAACCCCTGCTGCATGACCCGGACCCGCCCGGCCGGGTCCCGATCGCAGCGGAGCCTGGCCGTCCGCGGCATCCGTCAGCGGGTCTCCGCAGGTGTGGCCGTGAGCACCGCCGCGACCAGACGGTCGATGAACCGATCGACCGCCTTGACCTGCTCGAGCGTCTCCGCGAACGAGGGCAGCTCGCCCAGCACCAGCGCATCGAGGAGGACGTCGACGACAGCGCCGCGCAGCGTCTGCAGCGCGGCTGTCAGCTCGACGGCGGAGAAGCCGAGCGCCATGCGGTTGCCGGCGTCCGCAGCGACGCGGTCGCAGGCCTGCCGCAACTGGGCCGGCGCCTCGTACTCCTCGGCCTCGCTCCACCCGATCAGGTCCTCGACGAAGGCGCGCACGAACCGCTCGCCGAGCGGGCTGCTCATGAGCTCCCGGTAGTCGGCTGGGACGTCGTCGCCCAGCGACTCGGCCCAGCGGCGCCAAAGCTGCTCGCGGTGCTCGCGCAGGACGAAGGGGATGCTGGTCATCGCGCGCTCCCGCGAGCGATGAGCGCGGCGGTCGCGCCCGCGCCGACGCCGTTGTCGATGTTCACGACGGCGAGCCCCGGGCTGCAGCTCTGGAGCATCCCCATGAGGGCAGCCTCGCCACGCCCGCCGTACCCGTACCCCGTCGAGGTGGGAAGGCCGATGACCGGGACCTCGACGAGGCCGGCGACGACCGACGGGAGGGCGCCCTCCATGCCTGCGGCGACCACGAGGGCGCCGACGCCGGCGGAGCGCATCTCCTCGAGCGGCGCCGAGAGCCGGTGCAGACCGGCGACGCCGACGTCGTAGGCGGTGAGCGCCTCGACGCCCATGGCGTCGATCATGGCCACGGCCTCGCCGGCGACGGCCACGTCGCTGGTGCCGGCGGCCAGGACCCCGACCGCGCCGCGCACCTGCGGCGGCGGCGCGCCCGGCCGCCGAGCCACCACGACGCGGCTGCGTGGATCGTGCGACACCCCGCCCTCGAGGGCCTCGTCAAGGGCGGCCGCCTGCTCCTGCGTGACGCGCGTGCAGAGGACGGCGGCGGCATGCTCGAGGAAGCGGCGCGTGATGGCGACCACCTGCGCGACCGACTTGCCCTCTGCGAACACCACCTCGGGCACGCCCTTGCGCGCCGCGCGAGAGACGTCGAGGCGGGCGAAGTCGCCGACGGAGACGTACCCGAGGCGGCGCAGCCGCTCCGCCCCCTCGGCGGCGCTGAGCCGGCCGGCGGCGACGTCTGCCAGAAGCTCGTCGAGGGAACTGTCCATGCCACGAGTCTATAGTCGACGAGCCTTGAGCGCACGGCCCGGAACACCTCTCGAGCGCTCAGAGCGACGGGAACCGGGACGAACCGCGCACGCGGGCGCAGGACTGGACGGACGTCCCATGGAAACGTTCACACGAAACGAGAAGAGTACAGACAGCTCCGGTATAATGCGGAGCAGAATCCTCCAGGAAGGGTCGCGTGCCCGAGGCACCCTACCAACTCTATAGAGCCGAACACCGTCGCCGCCGCCGCTGGCCGTACATCGTCATAGCGGCGGTTTGTGTATTCGCGGCCCTGGTCGGCTGGCAGCTGTACGCAGTGCCTCGCGTGTCGGCGGTCACTCCGGGACCCGACACCTACGTGAAGGACGCGTCGCCGACGCTCATCCTCGACGTCAGGGGACTTTCCAGGCTCGAAGACGTCGCCGTCATGCTCGACGGCAAGGACGTCACCTCCGAGACGACGCGGGACGGCGACAAGCTCACGCTCGCCGCGGACGAACTCTCCGACGGCGAGCACGCGGTCACCTTCAGCGCCCGCAGCTCCAACGTCTTCCGCCGGGACGTGCGCAAGGACTGGCGCTTCACCGTCGACACCAGCATCCCCGAGCTGGAGCTGGAGGACGACATCATGGAGGGCCGCATCAACACCGATCCGGCCACCTTCACCGGGAAGACGGAGCCCTTCGCCACCGTCACCGTCGTCGCCGGCGACGTCAAGGCCGCCGGGCAGGCGGACGCCTCCGGCAAGTACGCGATCAGCATCGACCTCCCGGACGGCGAATCCGAGGTCGTGGTCACCACCGCCGACCGCGCCGGCAACACCCGCGCCAAGCGGCTCAGCGTGTACGTCGATGCGCAGCCGCCTGAGCTCGACGTCACCGAGCTCGACAAGACCCTCGACAAGGCGCGTCTCACCGTCCGCGTCAAGGCCACGGACCAGCTCGGGGTCCCCGCCGTCAAGCTGGTGCTGGACGGCGAGGAGCGCGAGCTCAGCGGCCCGGCGTCGAAGGCCAAGTACTCGGCCAAGGGTCTCGCGGAGGGCAAGCACGTCCTGGTCGTGTCCGTCGAGGACAAGGGCGGCAACGTGGTCAAGAGCAAGCAGACGTTCACCGTCGACAGCACGGAGCACTTCGGCTCCGCCACCCTGTGGCCCGGCGCCAAGGGAAAGGACGTGCGGACGCTCCAGTCCAAGCTCATCAACGCCGGCGTCTATTCGGGCAAGAAGTCGGGGTTCTACGACGCGGCCACCGAGAAGGCCGTCCGCAAGCTGCAGGCCAAGTACGGACTCGAGGTCGACGGCATCGTCGGAGGGAACGTGCTCAACGCGCTCAGCGGTCAGATCGTGGTCGACCTGAGCGATCTCAAGCTGTACCTGTACCGCGACGGCAAGCTCGTCAAGAGCTACTCCGTCGCGGCCGGGTCGTCCGCGTACCCCACCCCGACCGGCTCATACGTCGTCACCTCCAAGATCATGAACCCCACCTGGTATCCGCCCAACTCAGATTGGGCCAAGGACTCCAAACCCATCCCTCCGGGCATCGCCAACCCGCTCGGTACGCGCTGGATCGGGACCAGCGCGCCGGGCGTCGGCATCCACGGCACGCCTGACGACGCCTCCATCGGCACCTACGCGTCTCACGGGTGCATCCGGATGCACATCTGGGAGGTCGAAGACGTCTACGAGCGCGTGGTGATCGGCATGCCGGTCATCATCCGGCGGTAGGCGACCGCCGCGAGCCCGGACTCGTCCGGCCGCCCTTCGCTGCTGTCCACCCCGTCGCCGGCGGCCGACTCCGCATCCGGCGCCCTCACCCGATAGAATGGTCCGGCCCGCGCGTCGCGCAGCCGCCCGAGGAGGACCATGGCCCACATCTCGCCGTTCAGAGGCATCCGCTACCGCCCCGACATCCCTCTCGACGACGTGGTCGCGCCGCCCTACGACGTGCTGTCGGCGGCCCAGGCCGCCGGACTCCGTGCCCGCAGCCCGTACAACGCCGTCCACGTGGACCTGCCCGTGCCCCCGGGGACGCAGGCCGACGACGATGCCTACCTGCGCGCGGCGCGCACCTTCCGCTCGTGGCGCGAGCAGGGCGTCCTGGTGCAGGACGAGCTGCCCGGCATCGTGGTCGTCGACCAGACCTACACGGGGCCGGACGGACGCGAGCGCACCCGTAGGGGCTTCATCGCGCGCCTCCGGCTCGCCTCGTTCGAGCAGCGCGTGGTGCTGCCGCACGAGCGCACGCACGCCGGCCCCAAGATCGACCGGCTGCAGCTGTACCGCGCGATGCACGCCGACATCAGCCAGATCTTCCTGCTCTTCGCCGACGACGACGGCTCGGCGGGCCGCAGCCTCGACGCCGCGGCGGGCGCCGTCCCCGAGGAAGCCTGGCGGACGGCGCGCGACGGCGACGGCAACGTCCACCGCGCCGCCACCGTCGCAGGCCCCGCCGCGGAGCGGGTCACCGAGGGGCTGCGCAACTCCACCCTCTACATCGCCGACGGCCATCACCGGTACGAGACGGCGCTCGCCTATCGAGACGAGCGCCGAGCGATGGGCGACTTCAGCGCCGACACGCTCATGGTCTATCTGTGCAGTCTCCATGATCCGGGGCTCACGGTCTTCCCCACGCACCGGCTGCTGCACGGCGTCCCGGCCCTGTCGCTCGCC
This sequence comes from Actinomycetota bacterium, assembly GCA_012514235.1. Taxonomy (GTDB): domain Bacteria; phylum Actinomycetota; class Thermoleophilia; order UBA2241; family UBA2241; genus CAIXSE01. Next base: position 8,663 of record JAAZAR010000140.1, on the reverse strand, counting down.
CGCCTCGCGGAGCTCGTGGCCCCGTACTTCGAGGTCGTCGGCACCCCCGTGAGAGGCGCCGAGTCCTGTCGACGGGCACTGGAGGCGTTGCCCGAGCAGGCCGACCCCACCAGAGTCTTCGGCCTGTACCTCCCGAAAGAAAACGCCTGCATCACGGTCAGGGCCCGCGAGCCCGAGGCCTCGCGTCGGCTCGCGGCACGCGGCTTCTCGCCGGCCGCCGCGGGCCTCTCGGTGACGATGCTCCACGAACTGCTCTTCCGTGAGGCGCTCGGCCTGGAGCACGACGACGCCGAGCGCCACGTCGACTACGCCAAGAGCGTCCCCGACGCCCTCGCGACACTGTCCGCCGGCGGGTACGAGCTCGGCGCGTTCCTCAACGCGACGCGCGTCGAGCAGGTGCGGGCGATCGCTGACCAGGCCGAGGTCATGCCGCAGAAGTCGACGTACTTCTACCCGAAGCTGCTCACCGGCCTGGTCTACGACGTACTTGGTGACTGAGCCCGCGCGCGGCGGTGGCTCGACTTCCGTGCCGCCGGCGGTGCTCGAGGACGCCGGCGGGCGTCAGGAGGCGGCGTCGGCGCGGCGCTGAAGCGCCGCGAGGGCCGCCGTCTGATCCTCGTCGTACGGCAGCGAGACCTGGGCGGCGAGGATCTCGTCGACCACCTCGCGGGCGGCGGCGAGCGTGCTCGGGGAGCCCGCCGCCCGCCACGCGTCCCAGCTGCCCTGCACGCCGAAGCGGCTGAGGCGCCACTCGCCGCCACGCACGCCCGCGCGCGTAGAGCGCTCGCCGATGAAGCTGCCGCACGGTCCGACCTGCTCGAGCACGTCGTCCAGCCAGAGGTCGTCACGCACCGGCACCCCGGTGGCTCCCTGGCGGGCACGCCGGACGACCTCCACGTCCAGCACGATCTGCTCGAGACAGAGGACGGTGGCCCCCCCGAGCAGGCCCGGCCCGACGAGCACGTCCGGTCGCGCCAGCGTGACGAGCAGGGCGCTGTCGGCCTTCTCCCAGGCCGTCTGGAGGTCCGGCTGATACGTCTGGGTGCAGAGGCCCGAGGATTCGGCCGGCAGGCCGTACCAGCGGGCCATCTCGGTGCCGGCGGCGCCGAGGACGGCGTGCTCGACGGCGCCGGCGGCGTAGAGTCCCGTGCGCGGATCCATCGTCGCCAGGACGGGTGAGTAGAAGACAGGTGTGCCCGGCGCCGCCGCCTGCACCAGGCAGATCGTCCCGACCGTCTCGGCGTTGGCGGTGAGAACGGTGCCCAGCCGGCTGCCGGGGGCCGTGGCGCCCTGCAGCGGCATGGGCATCACCGCCACGGGCAGCCCGTAGTCCCGCATCGCGAGCCATGTCTGCGTGAAGTCTCGTTCCAGGGTGAGAGGCGAGGCCGGGGTGATGAGGAACGAGAGCGGGAGCTGCCGCCTGACCTCCTCGGACCCGCCGAAGACGATGTCGAGGACCTCCTTGAGCCACGGCGCCAGGCCCGGAGTGCCGAACGCGTCCTGCACGTGCTTGCCGAACGTCCCGAACACGCGCGTGAAGTAGCGGACCAGGCCGCCGGGCCGCTCGTAGTCGACGTCGTAGTCGATGGGGCACCAGTACAGACCGACGTCGTCGAGAGCGTCGAGCAACCGGGTGGCCGCACACCAGTCGTCGAAGGTGGTGGGGCGGCGCTCGCCGGTGGCGACATCGTAGACGGAGGTGGCGCCGCCGTCTGCGAGGAGCGTGAAGCCGCCGGCCCCGACCGGGAAGCTCCAGTCAGGCCGGCGCCCGTGGAGCGTGAACGAGGTGGGCGCCTGCGCCAGCAAGGCGTCGACGAGGTCCGCAGGGAACCGCACGCGCCGCGTCGTCTCGTCCACGTCGGCACCGGCCGCGGCCAGGATGCGGCGCGCCTCCTCGGCGTCGCAGCGCATGCCGACGGTGCTCAGCACCCGCAGCGTGCGCTCGTGGACCTGGGCCTTCTCGTCCTCGTTGAGGACCTGGATGCGCGTCTCCATCAGGCCTCCCCCTCGGCAGCCTCCGCCGGCGCGGCGGCCTCGTAGCTGGCCGCGCAGGACGCCATCTTCGGCCCACCATAGCCGTCCCCTGACGCGGAGTACAGCACCGGGCCGGCCGCCAGCGGCGCGCACGCCGCACTGCCGCACCGGGAGACGGCGGCGATGCGGGCTCGCGCTCTCTTGCGGCGATGGAAGCTAGCGGCGCGCCCTTCGGTGACTGGCTCGACAGTGACGGTCATGCGCTCCCCCTGCGCCTCGGCTGCTCACAAAGGATCGCGCGTCGCTCCGGGCGGCCCGCGACCTCTCTGCAAGTATGGGAGGCGCGGGCACCCGCCGCTATGGCGCATTCCTCGGCAAAGTTGGCGCGGCCGCCTAGGCAAATTTGGGAACGGCCGCACGGCGGCCCGCCAGGGAGGCGCCGGACGGCGCCGAGCGGCCGGGCTGTGGGTGGTCTGGGCACGCCGTCGAGAAGCAGCGGGCGTCCGAGAAGCCGCGGACATGGAGCGGCGGCGGGCGGGCGGGGGCGGGCGGGGCGGGAGGGCCGGCGAGGAGCCGGGCGCGCAGCGCCCGCCGGTCGCCGGCCCCGATCTTGCGCAGCACCGCACGGCAGTGAGAGCGCGCCGTGCTGGGCGAGACGCACAGACGCCCGGCGATGCCCGCCGTGCTGAGCCCGGCGAGCAGCAGCACGAGGACGTCGGCCTCACGCGCCGTGAGGCCGGCCTCCGCGACCGGGCCGCTCACCGGGAGATGGGCGAAGCGCGGACCGCAGGGCCCGGCCGTGAGCAGCAGCACGACGTCGGCGCAGCGATGGGCGCGATGCGCGGCGAGCAGCGCCGGCTGCCCGGCGCCGTAGCCGACGACCAGCGGCGGCGCGCCTCCGCCTGCGGCGCGCGCCGCCGCGCACGCCTGCCTGCAGTCCGGTTGCGCGGCCAGCGGAAGGAAGACGACGGCCGGACGCCCCGCCGCTGCGCCGAGACCGGCGGCCGGCAGCAGGCCGAGCGCCTCGACCGCCGGCTCGACCAGGAGCAGCGCCAGCGGGTCCGGCTCGAGCAAGAGCGCGAGTCTGGCCACCCGCGGGGGATCGGCGCACGGCGGCCCAAGGAGATCGGCGCACGGTGGCCCGGGCTGATCGGAACATGGCGGCCCGGGAGGCAACGACGTCGACCCTTCGCCGCCTCGGCCCGTCCGGCTCCGGCGCACCGACGGGCCCTGCGGTGACGGGCGGCACGAGACCCGGCCGGCGGCCCGCCGAAGCGGGCCGCCGGCCCCCCTGGGGAGGTGGGGTGTGGGGGCGTCGGACGGCATCATCGGGCTGGGCACGAGCGGGAAGAGGCAGTGGACCGGCGTGTGGACCGCTCACCGGGAATCCGACGGGCGCCGCAGCGACAGCGGGTCGCCCTCTCGAAGCGAACGGCGCAGCCAACCCGCTGAGCGCCGACGTGAGGCGGTCTGCGACACATCACCTGCACCTCCCGCATGGGGCCGCGTTGCCTGAGCCGGGCCCTGATCGCCGCCGGCGCGGAGCGCGGGGGGCTGGTGATCGTGGCCGCCCCACTGTAGCAGCCGCCGCCGCGGGCGTCCCGGGCCGACACGGAGCGACCGGGTCACGTTCGTGGATGACGATTCGGACGAGCCATGACGTCAAACGGTAGACTGGCTCGCGCCAGGGGCCGCGCCGCCCTGCGACGCGGCCCCCCGCGACTCTTCGCACTCGGGACTGGAGGATTGGCCGTGGGGACGCCGCTCATCGAGAAGCTGGCTGCAGCGCCGGCGGTCGGAGAAGACTACAGGCCGTACGCACTCGCGCCTGGGGGCACGACGGTCGCGTTCGAATGGTACCGCGGGGGTGACTGGCAGATCTACTGCAAGGACCTGCCGGACGGGGAACCCCGACGCGTCGGCGACCTGCAGGACCGCTGTGCCTGCCCGCTCTTCTCACCGGACGGGCGCTACCTCTATTTCAGTTGCGACGACCGTGGGTCGGAGTGCTTCGACGTCTACCGCTACGAGCCGGATCGGGCCGACCTCGTCAATCTGCTGCCGGAGACGCCCGACCTCGCACCCCTGCCGGACCCGGACCTCTCGCCTGACGGGACCCAGCTCGCCATGACCGTCTCGAACGGCTCCGGCTACGCCGTCGCCGTCATGCCGGCGGAGCCCAGCCCAGGCGGGGCCGCCCTCCGCCACCTCGCCCAGTTCCCCTACACGGAGAGCTCCCCGCGCTGGTCCGCGGATGGACGACACATCGCGGTGACCGTCGGCGTCAGGGGGCAGGACACGGCCATCTGCGTCATCGACACGACGACGGCCGAGTCGTGGTTCGTGGGCGGGTCAGACTCGTTCTTCGCCGGACAGCTCGCCTGGTCGCCGGACGGCCGTCGCATCGCCTTCTCGGGCGGACCGGACGACCACCCGGCGATCGGCGTCTACGAGCTCGCCACCGGGTCGATCACCTGGGCATGGGTGGACCACGACGTCGACGCGCACCACCCCGCGTGGGCGCCGGACGGCGGCGCGCTGGCGTTCCTCGTCGACGTGGAGGGCGAGACGGCCCTCTGCCATCTCGACCTGCGCAACGGCGATCTCACCGAGTACAGCATCGGCCCGGGCAACCACTACTCGCCCAGCTTCTCCCCAGACGGGAGCACACTCCTCTGCGTCCTCAGCCGGCCGGACTCGCCTCCGGACCTGTACCAGGTCGCACTCGAGGACGGCGAAGTCACGCCGCTCACCGAGTCGCTGCCCGAGGACCTGCGGGAGGTCCCGTTCATCTCGGGCCGCTCCGTGTGGTACACGAGCTGGGACCATCTCGCGGAGGTCCCCGGCATCTTCGCCGAGCCGGACGAGCCCAACGGGGCCGCCGTCGTCATCGTCCACGGCGGCCCGACCTGGCATCACTCCAACGAGTGGGATGCGCTGCGCCAGGCGTTCCTCGCGGCAGGACTCACCGTCCTCCACCCCAACTACCGGGGCAGCGACGGCTACGGCCGCCGCTGGCAGCTCGCCAACCGTTGGCTCATGGGCCAGGGTGAGGTGCTGGACGTGGCCGCGGGGCACGAGTTCCTGGTGCGCAGAGGCTGCGACCCCAAGCGCATCGCCATCACCGGCCGCAGCTGGGGAGGGTTCCACACCATGGCGGCCGTCACCCAGTTCCCCGAGCTCTGGGCGGCCGGAGTCGCCGGCGTCCCCTTCTTCGACTTCATCGACAGCCAGGTGGACACGAGCATCCGTGAGGATCTGCGCTGGTGGGACCTCCAGAACACGGGCGACATCGAGAAGGACCGGGCGAAGCTCATGTACTACTCGCCCATCAACCACCTCGACCGCGTGGAGGCGCCCCTCCTGCTCCTCGGGGGCGCCCTCGACCCCCGCTGCCCCCCACGGCAGATCTCGGAGGTCGCGGCCGTCCTGCGCGAGCGCGGCCGCGTCTGCGAGTACGTCGTCTACCCGGACGAGGGACACGAGATCAGCGGCCTCGAGCACCGCATCGACTACGACCGTCGAACGGTGGAGTTCATCCTGGAGCACACGGGCTGCGTCTGACGGTGGCCGGGAGGCGGCGGCTCAGGCCGCCGCCTCCCGGAGCCGCCCCCGACAGGGGCGGCCTGTGGTCCCGTCGTTCAGCGCTGCGTGATCAGGTAGTCGAACGCGGCGAGCGCGGCCTTCGCCCCCTCGCCCGCGGCGATCACGATCTGCTTGTCCTTGGTCGCCGTCACGTCACCGGCGGCGAACACGCCGCGCACGCCCGTGTCGCCCATCTCGTCCACCACGAGCTCGCCGCGCTGGTTGCTGCTGACGAGGTCCAGCGCGAGGTCCGAGTTGGGCGAAAGCCCCACCTCGATGAAGACCCCGTCGACGTTCAGCTTGCGCGTCTTGCCGGTCTTGAGGTTGCGCAGCACGAGCTGTTCCACCATCTCCGACCCGGTGATCTCGAGCGGTTCGTAGCCGACCAGGGCCTTGACCTCCCTGGCGGAACCGGCCTTGTCCTTGAGGACCTGGTCCCCACTCCACTCGTTGCGGCTGACCACGAACACCTTCTTCGCGATGCCGCTCATCTCGACGGCTGCCTCGAGGGCGGAGTTGCCTCCCCCGACGATCGCGATGGTCTTGTCCTTGTAGAACGGGCCGTCGCAGGTGGAGCAGTACACGACGCCCCGGCCGGCGAACTCGCTCTCGCCGGGGATCTCGAGCCGGCGCTTCTGGGCGCCGCTCGCAATGATCACCGCGCGCGCCTTGACCTCCTTGCCCGAGACGAGCTCGAGGATCTTGGCGCGGCCGTCCACGCGGATGTTCCGGACGCGCTCGCCGATCATGCGCTCCAGCCCGTACATGTAGGCCTGCTCGAACATCATGCGCACGAGCTCGGGGCCTTCGATCACCGGCAGACCGGGATAGTTGGTGACCAGGTGCGTGATGCCCACCTGACCGCCCAGATCCAGGGCGATGAGGACCGTCGAGAGGTTCTTGCGGGCGGCGTACAGCGCGGCCGTGAGGCCGGCCGGTCCGCCGCCGACCACGGCCACGTCCCACACCTTGGCGAGGTCCACCGTGGACTCGATGCCGAAGAGCTTGTCCAGTGCGCCGGTCGCGTTGAGGTAGGCGAGGTTGTCGTATCCCCCGATCCAGCGATCGTCGATGAAGAACTGGGGCACGCCCTGCTGGCCGGTCCGCTGGATCATCTCCACCGCGGCCGCCTCGTCGTTCGTGACGTCGATCTCGTCGTAGTCGATGCCCTTGGTGCCGAGCAACGCCTTCGCCTTGGCGCAGTACGGGCACCACTCCATCGAGTACATCTGTACTCGTGCCATCGCCACCTCCCGGAGGCAATCACCGATGTTGTCTTCCTGCACGGCTATTCCCATCGGCAAACGCGCCGACCGGACGACGGGCTCGAACGGCCTGTGCCCGTCTGCCTCGGGAAGGCGACAGGATTCCGTTCCGCGGACCCACCCCTACCGTCCCCGGAGGCCATCCGCCGAGCGCCGCTCCGCGCCCATTCTGCGATACACTCGGCCCTGTCCCCAGGCCAACTCTCCGGGCAGGTGAGTCGATGAACGTGCGCGTCTACGTGACCCCCAAGAAAGGCATCCTCGACCCCCAAGGCGCGGCCGTCGAACGGTCGCTCCCCAACCTCGGGTTCCAGGGGGTGAGCGGCGTGCGCGTCGGCAAGATCATCGACCTCAGCATCGACGGCGCAGCTTCGGTCGACGCCGCCCGGGAGCAGGTGGACGACATGTGCCGCAAGCTTCTCGCCAACCCGATCATCGAGGACTACACCTTCGAGATCGAGGAGTGACGCGAGATGACGACCGACGCTGCTCCGCTGCGCATCGGCGTGGTGGTCTTCCCCGGCATCAACACGGACGGGGACACGCACCATGCCCTCGAGACCTTCCCAGGCGTCACCGCCGAGTACCTCTGGCACAAGGACACTGACCTCAAGGGCGTCGACGGTATCGTGATCCCGGGCGGGTTCAGCTACGGCGACTACCTCCGCTGCGGTGCCATCGCCAGGTTCAGCCCCATCATGGAATCCATCACCGCCTTCGCCGCCGACGGCGGGCTCGTGATGGGCATCTGCAACGGCTTCCAGATCCTCATCGAGGCCGGCCTCCTGCCCGGCGGCCTGATCAGGAACACGGGCCTGAAGTTCGTCTGCAGGTACGTCAACCTCCGCGTCGAGACGGCGGACACGCCGTTCACCAGCCGCTGCACCGAGGGCGACGTGCTGCGCATCGTCGTCAAGCACAACGAGGGCAACTACACGGTCGACCCCGAGTCGTTCGAGCGGATGAAGGCCAACGACCAGATCGTGGTGCGGTACGTCAACGCGGCCGGCGAGCGGGTCGAGGGAGCCAATCCCAACGGCTCCCTCGACGACATCGCCGGCGTCTGCAACGACACCCGCAACGTGTTCGGCATGATGCCGCACCCGGAGAACTCCGTGGAGGCGGCGCTGGCCGGGGGAGCCGACGGCCGCAGGTTCTTCGGCTCCATGATCGACGCCCTGCGCGGCGCGGAGGTGACGGCATGACCACGCCCGACGGCACGCAGCGGTACGTCAACCGCACGGCGGACCTCGCCGCGGCGATCAAGCTCGGACTCACCGAAGACGAGTACGAGCACATCAAGCAGATCCAGGGCGGCGAGCCGACGTACGTGGAGCTCGCCATCTACTCGCTCATGTGGAGCGAGCACTGCAGCTACAAGCATTCCAGGCCGGTCCTGGGTCGCTTCCCGACCTCCGGGCCGCGCATCCTGCAGGGCCCGGGCGAGAACGCCGGCATCATCGACGTCGGCGACGGCTGGGCCGTCGCGATGAAGGTCGAGAGCCACAACCACCCGTCGGCAGTCGAGCCCTTCCAGGGTGCGGCCACCGGCGTCGGCGGCATCGTGCGCGACATCTTCACGATGGGGGCGCGCCCCTGCGTGAGCATGGATTCGCTGCGCTTCGGCGAGCTCGACTCGCCGCGTCAGAGGTACCTGCTCGACGGCGTCGTCGGCGGCATCGCCCACTACGGCAACTGCCTCGGCATCCCCACCGTGGGCGGCGAAATCTACTTCGAACCCAGCTACGAGGGCAACTGCCTCGTCAACGCCTTCAGCGCGGGGCTCATCCGCACCGACGGCATCGTGCGCGCCATCGCCAGCGGCGTCGGCAACCACGT